>NZ_JBSWYJ010000035.1:0-53798 GCF_056161045.1 Flammeovirga sp. AWQ4_249 | reverse complement strand
TGAACCGAAGTTCAATGATCTGTTATTCAGATTTTTATTTACTTTAAACCGTTGTTTAAAGCTGCCTCGTTTTTCAGAAGCGAGTGCAAAGTTAAGAACTTTTCTTTTTAACTTCCAAATCTTTCTTGAAAAAATTTTGAAGTTTTTTTTGAGTCAATTTTCATTCTCACAACACACTGTTTTTAGCACATCAAAAAGATGTTTTTAAAAATGCCTTTCGTTAAAGGCGAGTGCAAAGGTAAGAAAGGAAATTTAATCTGCAATATCTATTTTGTTTTATTTAGAAACTCATTTAGATAGCTGACTATCAATCCTTTAGGCGTATGCTATACGCCTCTACACACATCATGTTTTTCCTTAGCCGTTTACTGAAGGGAGTGCAAAGGTAATAGAAGGTTTTTTAAATGCAAGAGGTTTTTAGTGTATTTATTTTAAATAAAAATCAACAAACTGATAGCTTCCTGATTTTCAACATTAATTATACCTAATTAATTCCGGTATGTATAAAGAAATTTTACACCCCTTCCCTTTTGTGGAGTTTAGAGAAATAGAACCACCTAAAATATCAACTGCTTCTTTTACGATGAATAATCCTAAACCTGTACCTTCTTTCATTTCTGAAGCTCTGTAGAACATATCAAAAACTTTAGATTGTTCATTTTTGGATATTCCTTCTCCATTGTCTTCAAAAATTATTTCTATTCCTTTATTTAATCTATGAATAGATATATTCAAGTATTTATTCTTCTTTTTTTCATCACAGTATTTTACACTATTCGTAAATAGATTAGTAAGTATACTTCTTAATCTAATTTTATCTGATATAAATTCATGATCAACATTTATATCAATATTAATTGTAAAATCATTGTATAAATAAGATTGATGGGTATCAATTATTAATTTAACTTCATGAAATAAGTCTATCGGTTTTGGCTCAAGTTTTTGTCTATTATTTCTTAAAAATTCTCCAAAGTCTTTTATTAAGTCTAATACTCTATCAACGTTTTTATCCATCATAGGTAGATAAACATTTTTCACTTCATCTGCAGGTTCTTTAAAAGCTAGGTTTAATAAACCTTTCAAAGAAGTTATTGGTCCCTTTAGATCATGAGTGGTACTGTAAAGGAACCTATCTAATTCTTTATTGGTAATCTCTAATTCTTTGTTCTTTGCCAATAATCCTTGTTCGTATTCTTTTCGTTTAGTTATATCATGTGCATTAAAAATTGTATATAACCTACCTTGTATTTTAGCTAAATTGGCTGACAACTCTACATCTACAACTGAATTGTCTCGCTTTTTCATACGCACTTCGATTTTTGAAGGGGTAGAAATATCACCACTTCTACATTGGTTTCTATATTCAAGAATTTTGGAATGATCATCTTTATGAAAGAAATCTAAAAATGTTTTTCCACGAAGATCAAAGTAGTGACTATAACCTAGTAATCGTTGTAGCCCTTTGTTATAATTTGTGACACGTCCTCCAAATTCTGCAATGAAACTATCTTTTGCAGCATTGATCATTGACTTTAGCCAAATTTTCTTGCTTTTATTCAGCTCTTCTGCTCTTTTTCTTTCCGATATATCAGTGACAGCACCTACAAATCTTTTTAATTCTCCATTTTCACCATAAATAACACGGCCTTGAATATTTAAATATTCTACACCATTGATATTTTTAAGTCTATCATTACATTTTATATCGAAGTCGATAGGTTGATGTTTTTGAGATAGTTTTTTAACTGCTTCTTTAAATACAAAACGATAAGGTAAATCGACATAACTTAATTGTCTTCTAAAAGATGGAATACCATCACTCTTTTTAAAGTTAAGTAATGTGTATAAATAGTCAGACCAATAGCTTTTGTTCTCTTTTGCTTCAAAAACCCAGTTTCCAACATGAGTGACTCTTTGGATTTCATCAATGTAGCTTTCGTTTCTTTCAAAGAGTTTCAACTGTTTTTTTTGTGCTGTGATATCTTGAATTCCACCATAAAGTCCCACTACTCTATCATGTCTAATTATAGGTCTTCCTGTTAATCTTATCCATTGCTCTCCTCTATATTTCCTGTAAATCCTTAATTCAAGATCAAAATCAGATTGAGTCCTATATGACTTTAGAAGCTCTTTGTGTGCTTTATTGTAAGATGCCTTATCACACATAGTAAGTACAGCTGAAGGGTTTTTATAAATAAACTCTTGAGATATACCAATCACTTGTGCAACTTCTTCTGTTACATTCATGGTCTTTGAAAAACGATCATAAACCCATCCACATGCTTTTATCAAACGCTGCATTTCTTTAAGCATTTGACTATTTTGTTCTTTTTGGGTAACATTTTTCAACGTAGCAAAAACAGCATATTTATCATCTGATATCTTTACTTTTCGTGTTTGAACATCAAATAATAATGTATTTCCTTGTTTACACCTAAGGTCTATATATAGTTTTTCTGGAGAAGTAACCTCATTTGACTCTAAGATTAATTTAAACTCTCTAACGAAATGACTTCTTAAAGAAGGGTGAATAAAATCGGTGAATCTTTTACCAATTATTTCTTGATTAGGATACTGTAATAAATCTTTCAGATATTGATTTATCTTTACAACTTTTGAATCAGTATCAATAATTGTATATCCTATCGATTTGTTTTCTAAGATAGAACTAAACATCTCTTCTATTGAAGATCTTGCAGTTATATCTTCACTACGAATCACTACTGCATCTACATTATTGTCCAATGTAAAAACAGGCTGATAGTGTGTTTTTAAAAAAATCTGCTCTTGTGAATGGGAAAAGTATGATAGTTCAGAGGTAAATTCCTTGCCTGAGAAAGATTTATCTAATCCAATTTTAAGTCTTTCAAACTTTTTAATAAAAAGATTCATGTTTGACTTTACATCATCTATTTTACCTAAAAGCCTTTTCCCAAGACGTTTTGCTTCATCATTATAATAGAGAAGCTCTAGCTTTTTACTGATAACAAAAATTGCATCTTTAGAATCTTTCAATAGAATTGTATTGAAAAATTTCAAGAAAGATGAATCATTTTGGATATGAGCATTATTCTCAATTGATATAATGTACAAGTCTTTTTGTTGTGTAATTTGAATCGTTTGGTATGTTCCATTTGTATTGTAGAGTCTTTGTTTTAATGAATCGTTGTTATTCAGCTCTGCCAATTCTAAAAAGGAACCTCGAAATATACCATGCCACTCTTGAGGACAAAACGTAAAGAAATTAGTCCCGAGTAGATCATTATTAATGTCTATTCCTAAAATCTCATGCGCTTTGTGACTTTCTAACAAAAAATAATTCCCTTTTTGAATTACAAAAAATGAGATACTTTTGCCTTTCTCTATTAAATTTAAGAAAGTCTTATCTAACATAGTAAGTTTTTAAATTAATTGCCTATAGCTGATAAATAGGTAATTTATAAACGATAAAGCTTAGTCTTTTATTATAACAATTATTTCTAAAAATAAGTAAAAAAGTAATGATCTCAAAAATTGTAACTGGCGTTTGGAATTGGGGCTCTATGAGTTCTGAAGAAATATTACATTTAATTCATACAAGCATTGAAAATGGCATCGATACATTTGACCATGCTGATATTTATGGAGGATATACGATCGAAGAACAATTTGGCAAAGCTTTAAAGCTCAATCCAGAACTTAAACATAGAATGAAAATTGTCACCAAGTGTGGAATTAAATTAACAACACCTAACCGACCTAATCATTCTATCAAGTCTTATGATACAAGTAAAGAGCATATCATTTTTTCTGCTGAAAATTCATTAAAAAATCTTGGTGTTGATGCTATAGATTATTTATTGATTCATAGACCTGATCCTTTATTAAATCCTATTGAAATTGCAGAAGCTTTTTATTCACTTCGAAAAGCTGGAAAAGTAAAAGCATTTGGAGTTAGTAATTTTTTACCACATCAAGTAGATATGTTACATAAAGCATTTCCACTTAGTATTAATCAAATCGAAGTATCTCCTTTACAAATTAATGCTTTTTTTGATGGTTCATTAGACAATTGTTTGATGCATAATATTCAACCGATGGCATGGTCTCCATTAGGGAATGGGAAAATATTTACTGAATCTACTCCTGAAATCTTAAAACTTAAAAAAGTTATAGAAGAAGTGGGTGAAAAGTATCATCTTGGAATTGATCAAACTATATTTGCATGGCATCTAACACACCCTGCCCAAATTGTACCTGTTCTAGGAACAACGAAGGCGAGTAGAATTGTTGATGCTGCTAAAGCGATGTCTGTAACTTTAGAAAGAGAAGACTGGTTCAAAATCCTTGAAGCTGCAAGAGGTTTTGAGGTTGCTTAATTATTTTCACTAACTCTATATGTCTGATAAAACTTCAAAAATAGAAGACCCTGGTGTAGGTGTTCAATACGAACACGAAACCAAAAGAATTATTAATCCAGATGGTAGTTTTAATGTCAAAAGAATTGGAACTGCTAACTTTATTAGAGATGCTTATCATTGGTTAATTACAATTGATTGGATCCCTTTCATTGCTGTAATAGGCGGAATTATTATCGCTACAAATATTTTGTATGCTTTTTTATATATGATTTGTGGTGTTGACAATATCTCTGGCGTCCATACTTCTGATAGTTTGTGGGATGAGTTCGTTCAAGCTTTTTTCTTTAGTGTACAAACTTTTACAACTGTTGGTTATGGAGCCATGTCACCAATGAGTAGAACTATAAGTTTGATTGCAAGTTTAGAAGCATTTTCAGGATTGCTACTTTCTGCATTTTCTACCGGTATTTTGTATGGACGTTTTTCTCGTCCAATGTCAAAAGTAATTTTCTCAAAAAATGCTTTACTCACTAAGTTTAAAAATACTGATAAGGATTGTCTTCAATTTAGGGTAATCAATAAAAGAGCAAATACTTTATTAAATCTAAAAGCTTCTGTTTATGTATCTATCCAAGAAGAATTATTAGATCATAATGGGGAGAAAGAATTCAGAAGGCAATTTTATGATATTTCATTAGAGCGATCGAACATTATGTTTATGCCGCTTTCATGGACTATTGTTCATATGATTGATGAAAAAAGTCCTTTGTATCAGCTTACAATGGAAGATTTAATATTAAGACATGCCGAAATTCTAATTGTATTGAAAGGGTATGATGAAACATTTGGTCAAGATACTTATACTTATCATTCGTATTATGCCACAGACTTTGTAAAAGGTCGACGATTTGTGAGAAATTTCCATGTAGATGATTCTGGTGATATTATCTTGAATGTTAAAGATGTTCACTTGACAGATCGATTATCTCCTAAAAAGTAAAAAAAGGACAGATACTTTTCAATCAAGTATCTGTCCTTTTTTTATGATAAACCGTCTTTTATTTTCTGTGCTTTACTATTCCCTACCAATTGTGCTATTTCTTCTACGGGAGCAGCTTTAATATTGGTGATTGTTTTATAGTGTTTCAATACTTTTTGAATTGTATTTGGTCCTACACCTGGAATATCTTCTAATTTAGAATGAATACTTCCTTTGCTTCTTAGATTTCTATGAAAGGTTATTCCAAACCTATGAGCTTCATCTCTTAATCTTTGAATTAATTGAAGAGATCTGGATTTTTTACTTAAATGTAATGGAATCGGATCTTCTGGGAAAAATATTTCTTCAAGTTTCTTAGCTATACCTATAATTGGAAGCTTCCCATATAATCCAAGACTTTCCAAAGCAGAACAAGCAGAGCTTAATTGTCCTTTACCACCATCTATTATCACTAGCTGTGGTAATTTCTGATTTTCTTCCAACAACCTTTTATACCTTCTATAAACAGCTTCTTCCATTGAAGCGAAATCATCTGGTCCAACTACCGTTTTTACGTGAAAATGTCGGTAATCTTTCTTTGAAGGTTTACCATCCTTAAAAACAACACAAGCAGAAACTGGGTTTGTACCTTGAATATTGGAATTATCAAAACATTCTATATGAACTGGAACATCATTTAATTGCAATTCATTTTTTAGTTGAACTAACGTTTGATAATTACTTTTCTTATCACTGATTTCCCCTCTTGACGTCTCTCTTTCTCTTTTAAAATACATCGCATTTTTAAAAGACAACTGAATCAATTTCTTACCATCACCAATTTTAGGTACTGAAAATTCTATTCTATCATCTTCATCTAAAGAAGGAACTTCGATGTTTGTATATACTTTTCTTGTAGAAGTTTTATATCTATCTCTGAATTCCATTATCGCATGAAGTAGAATATCAGCATCTTCTTCCTCCATACGTTTTGTAATTTGGGTAGATTCAGCATAAATAATTCCTCCATTCATAATTTTAATGAAATTGACATATGCGAATTTATCATCTGAGATAATAGCATATACCTCCATTTCTTTTAATGTTGGAGAAACAACCAGTGATTTAGCTTGATAGTTTGTAATGAGTTCTAATTTTTGCTTCCAAGTATTAGCTTCTTCAAAAGCTAAATAAGCAACCGCTTCTTCCATTTTCTTTGTAAAGTAATCTCTAGCAACAGCTAAGTTACCTTTTAAAATTTGAAGTATTTGCTGGATATCTTCATCATAACTTTCTTCTGTTTGTTTACCTTCACATGGACCAAGACAGTTATTAATATGATATTCTAAACAAACGGAAAACTTTGCAGCAGCTACATTTTCACTTGATAAATTATAAGTACAATTTCTTATTTTATATAGCTGTTTGAATAGATCTAGGAGAGCAGACATTGCTCTTCCATTCGGATATGGACCAAAGTACCTATGTCTTTTATCAGTTGTATTTCGTGTTGAAAATACTCTTGGAAATCTTTCTTTGGTTACGCAGATATAGGGATACGTTTTATCATCCTTCAGTAAAATATTATACTTTGGTTGATTTTTTTTAATTAGGTTATTTTCTAATAACAAAGCATCATACTCAGAATCCACAACTGTGTACTCAATCCCTCTAATTTCTGAAACAAGACGTTTAGTTTTCCTATTCATTCCTGCTTGTTTCAAAAAATAGGAAGATACTCTATTCTTTAACTTTTTTGCTTTTCCTATGTAGATGATTTTCCCTTCTTCGTTGAGATATTTATATACTCCAGGTTGAAGGGGAAGGTTTTTGACTACCTTCATCAACTCTTCTTTGTAATCCATTCTATAAAGATAACGGAGACGCAGTTTTTCATCACTACGTCTCCGTTTATTTTTTTGACAAGAAATTAATTTATTGCATCAACTTATTGAGTAAATTAAATCTTGCTTCAACAATTTTATTTTTATCATATGTTGATGGATCAACTTCTAGAGGTTTTGCTAAAACTGATGCCAATTTTAACTTTTGTCTTCTTGATAAATTTTCAATATCCTTTTTATAGTAATAATCAGCAGCTTCACCTATACCATAGATGTTTTCTCCCCATTCTGAATAATTAAGATATAAATCTAGAATTCTTTCTTTATTCAAAATAAATTCCATTTCAACTGCAGCCAAGGTTTCTAGATATAAACCTAAATTATTATTGTGAGGAAACAGAAACATGCTTCTTGCTACTTTCTGAGAAATTGTACAAGATGAAGTTTCATTATTATATCCACTATGAATATTGAATAGTGGATCATCCAAACCAATAATTGCTGTACGTAGATCTAGTGGTATACTTTCTTGTGGTACATACTTAGGAGTTGTAATATTTTGGATGTTAAAATGAGACCTTGCGCACATATACATTGACAAGGAAGGATTCGCCCATTTTACATAAAAAGATCCGAAAGCGATGTAACAGAAGAATAAAAAATGAACAATTAAAGTAAGTATGGTTAATCGTTTTATAAAGGGAATAAACATGTTAGTAGATCGTTAATAGGTAATAAAATTGAAATTAGCTTTTAACCTTATGAATTATAACTACAATAAACAACGTAGTTATAACTAAAGCACACCAATAATATAATCATTACCTTTAGTTATTTGGAGTTGTTTGCTGTTAGAATACTAACATGCATACTAAAGTTCTAGTATTTCTTTATTAAATAAAAGAAAATTAATCATTTTCTTCTTCTTTTCTGATTGGAACAACAATAGACACTCTTTGCCAAATTGCCACAAGATTACATCCTTCAGGGTCTTCTTGAAGAAAAATAGAGAATTTTCTAAAGATTCTGAACGAATTCAAAGAAGGTAATTTTACTCTAAATACATCTTTAGATTTGTCATACTTAAAAGTTCCCCATTGACCAACTGCTTTATTTACAACAAATGTCCACTCTGCCGTATCTGGAATAGCATATAAAGAATAAGTTCCTGCTTCCAGTGGATGTCCTGCGATAGTTACATCTTTTGTTACAGTAATCTCTGTAGCATCATCATCACCAAAACGCCATAATTTTCGCCAAGGAACTGATACCCCAAATTTTGTATCAAAATCTGATTTCATCATTGGTCTTCCGTAAGTAACTTTTACGTAAGTTCCATCATCCATTGTATAAGTTGCTAAACCTGTTTCACTTTTTCTTGGTTTATGTTCTAATTGTTGAGCATCTACATTTGTATAAAACAGACAAATTAAAAGCAGTGATAATGTGATAATGTTTTTCATGGGTATTTATTAAATATCAAAAATGGACACTATCTAAGCGTTTGTTGTAAGATAATGTCCATTCCAAATATCGTAAAGATTTTCCTTAAAGTACTCCTTTTGTACTAGGAATTTCATTATTACCTTCCTCTATTGCGATTGCCATCCTCATTGCTTTCGCAAAAGCTTTAAAAGTTCCTTCAATAATATGGTGATCATTTTCACCTGATGTTTTAATATTTAGATTACATCCTGAAGTATCAGAGAATGATTTAAAGAAATGCGAAAACATTTCAACAGGGAAATCTCCTACTCTTTCTCTACTTAGCGGAGCATCACAAACAAACCATGGTCTTCCAGAGAAATCCAATGCCACTTGAGCTAATACTTCATCCATTGGAGCTATAAAGAAACCATATCTTGCAATTCCTCTTTTATCTCCCAAGGCTTTTTTGAAAGCTTCACCAATTGCTAATCCAGTATCTTCAATAGTATGGTGTTCATCAATATGTAAATCACCTTCTACCTCTACTTTCAAATCCACTTTTCCATGTCTTGCTACTTGATGTAACATATGATCAAAGAAGCCAATTCCTGTCGATAATTGAGATTTACCTTTTCCATCAAGATTAACTTCGATAAGAATTTTAGTCTCATTCGTAACTCTCTCAACTTTGGCTGTTCGCCCTCCACCTTTATAATTGGATAAGAAGCTATAAATTTCTTTCCAAGATGTTGTTGTTAATACAGCATTAGATTGTTTCTTATCTCCAATCAATATTCCTTTTGCTCCTAAATTTTGCGCTAATTCAATATCTGTAACTCTATCACCGATGACAAAAGAATGTTGTAAATCATAATCACCTGACATATATTTTGTCAAAAGGCCTGTTCTTGGCTTTCGTGTCGGTGCATTATCTTTTTCAAACGTTTTATCAATTAAGATATCTTCGAACTCGATGCCTTCACCTTTTAAGGTTTCTAGCATTTTATTTTGAGCAGGCCAAAAAGTATCTTCAGGAAAACTATCTGTTCCTAATCCATCTTGATTGGTCACCATGACAAGTTCATAGTCTAATTCCTCTGCAATTTTTTGTAATTGAGTAATAGCTTGAGGAACAAAAGCTAGTTTTTCTAATGAATCTACCTGATAATCTACAGGAGGTTCCACGATGATCGTTCCATCACGATCAATAAATAAAGCCTTTTTCATTGTAAAGTTTGTTGTTCGTTAGAAAGTTATTGGATGGTACCGTTTCTCCATTTTTTCACAGTATCAAACCACACACGTTTATAATCATAGGAACGCTTCAATTCATAATGTGTTCCTGTAAATTGATTTATATCTTCTAAAAAGTCAAATTCTACTTGACCATGATTGAGGTTGGATTCGTATGACCATCTAATTCCTCCATCAATATTAGAGATTTCGTCAGGAGCACCAAATATAATATATACGATTCCTCTATCTGTCTTCCACCCTTCTTTATATTCAGAATATTGTTCATTTGCTTCAGAAACTCTTTCAAAATATAATTTGATCAATCTTTTTGCATTTTCAGGAGAACCAGCGACGTTAATCCAAAAATTTTCAAATGCTTCTCTAGGTCTTGATCCACTTTTGAAAGACATCATTTCATTTTGAGTAGAAATATACACCATTGGAGGGTAAATATTTTTCATCTTTTTATACTTTGGAAAATCAGATGGCATTACTGAAAAGCCAACTCCTTCTCTTCCTGTTGTATCTGTTTGAATAAAATAAAGACCTGTATTTTTCACCTCAATAGGTTGATTTGGTGCGACAACAAAAGTAGAGTCAACTACCATCGGGTTACCTGCGTTTGCATTTTCTACCATTGGTGGAGGTGCAGGCATAAAATCCGTAGAAAAATGATAAACATAATATTCTTTAGCATTATCACCTTTTATCGTGAAGTCTTCTCCTACCTTTAAATACTTTGTCGAATTACCAAGATTGATAGAGAAATCGTTTGTACTTTGTGCTTGAAGTAAATGTATTGACAATATGCTTAGTACAACTGACATCATTACAGTAACAGTTTGTCTCATCAATTAAATGTTTTGTCTTTTTAGAATTAATTAATCTGCAGGGTTTCTTAAAGTTCACCGTTTGTTGGTCTACTTAAGTCTGATAGATATTGAGAAACATTTTTCTAAGGTATAGAAATATGCTGACTACCTCTAATTTAATGAATGTATATTAATTATGAAATAGCTATTAGTTTAGTTTCAGATGATTTATGGAAGATTATAAAAAAAAGAGTGTTAGTAAATTTCCTTACCAACACTCTCTAAATTTATTTTCTCTTCTAGATATTTGTCTTGAAAAGTTTAATAGCAATTGCTAATAAAATAATACCAAATACTTTTCGAAGAATATTAGCACCTCCTTGTCCTAATTTTTTCTGTATCCAACCAGAACTTTTTAAGACAATAAATACAAAAACAAGGTTAATAATTATTCCAAGTAAAATACTTAACGTTGAGTATTCTGATTTTAATGAAATAATTGTTGTCATTGTACCTGCACCTGCAATTAATGGAAAGGCTAATGGTACAATTGATCCGGACCCTCCTTCTTCAGATTCATTTCTAAAGAGTACGATTCCTAATATCATTTCTATACCTAAAAGAAATAATATTATTGCACCTGCTATAGCAAATGAGCTTACGTCAATTCCAAACAAACTCAATATTTGAGTTCCAACAATAAGAAAAAGAACCATAATGATTCCAGCTACAATTGTCGCTTTAGCGGATTGAATTTTCCCTTCTTTTTTCCTTAAATCAATAATAATCGGAATAGAACCAATAATATCAATTACTGAAAAAAGAATAAGTGACACTGAAGCCACATCTTTGAAGCTCACTTCTAATTCCATATTTGTATTATTTTATATTAATCTTCCATGATGAACCCTGCCGCTTTTAGATCTTCCCAATAACTAGGGTACGATTTAGCTACAACACCTGGTTCCTCGATATCTAATTCACCTAATAATGATAATGGTGCAAATGCCATTGCCATTCTATGGTCATCATAAGTATCAATTATTTGTCCTTCGATTTGGATACCTCCAGCAGGAACGATGATTTCTTCATCACCGATTACTTCAATCTCAAGACCTAATTTTTTGATTTCATTTTGAAGTGCGGCAATTCTATCCGTTTCTTTGATTCTCAAACTTTGAAGACCAATCATACGACCTTCCATTCCTAATGCAGCAACGAGAGCAACAATTGTTTGTGCTAAATCAGGGCAATGTGTAAAATCAAAATAGAATTTCTCCGCCGTTTCTGTTTTTGTCAACCGTACACCATCTTCTTCGAAAGTACTCTTTACGCCTAATTGTTTCATAATTTCAACAATGGCTTTATCACCCTGTAAAGAATCTTCTCTAAGATTCATGATTTTCACTTCTGCATTTTCTGATAAAGCTACGATGCTGTACCAATAACTTGCTCCTGACCAATCCGACTCGATCGTATAGCTTCCACTTTTATAGTTTTGTGGAGCTACAGTAATTATATTACCTGACCATGTATATTTAACCCCAAAACGCTCCATCAAGCTCAAAGTCATCATAATATAAGGTTTTGAATTGACATCACCTTCTAATTCAATCTTTAAACCCTGCGGTAGAGATGGAGCTACTAATAATAATGCAGAAATATATTGGCTACTTACATCACCTCGGATCTTTACAGTATCTGAAGTTTGTTCAAAATTTTTCACCTTGTGAGGTGGGTAACCTTCTTTATTTAAATATTCGATTTCTCCACCAATAGAACGTAAAGCATCTACAAGAATACCAATTGGTCTTTCTTGCATTCTTTCTGTTCCTGTCATGATTGTAGGACGGTTATTTGCCGTTACAAATGCTGTTAAGAAACGCATTGTAGTACCTGCATCTAAAACGTCTAACGTTTCATCATTACTATCCAACAGACGCATCATTGTTTGTGTATCTCTTGCTTGAGAGATATTATCCAATTGAATTTCTTCTTGTGCCGCTGCTTGAATAATTAATGCTCTATTACTTTCACTTTTTGAAGATACCAATGGCACTTCTAAACTTACATTTCTGTTTGGGTGATAAATTTTCATTTGTCTATTAGTGATTTTGGTTTTCAAATAATTCCATTTCAAAAAGCTGTGCTATATGCTTTTTCAGTACTACTTCTACTTCGTGCATCTCAACTTTTCGACCTAATTCCTGATCCATTGATGTTACAGCTTTATCAGAAATACCACATGGTACGATATTTCCAAAAAACTTAAGATCAGCATTTACATTAAGTGCAAAACCATGCATGGTCACCCATCTACTAGTTTTCACACCCATCGCACATATTTTCCTTGGATTAGGATCATTTTCTTCTCCAATCCATACACCTGTTAAGCCATCAATTCTTCCTGATTTGATTCCAAAATCAGCCAAAGTAAGAATGATTGCCTCTTCTAAAAATCTTAAATATTTATGTATATCCGTGAAGAAATTGTCTAGATCCAAAATAGGGTATCCTACTAACTGACCTGGACCATGATACGTAATATCTCCACCTCTATTTATTTTAAAGAACTCAACATGTTCATCTTCCAAACCTTTTTGATCAAGGAGTAAATGTTCTTCTTTTCCACTTTTCCCTAATGTGTAAACATGAGGATGTTCAACAAACAAAAGATAATTTTTTGTTTCAATTGGTTCTTCCCCTCTATCCGTTCTTTTTCTATTCTCCAACTTCGTTTTTACAATGCCATCAAACAATTCTGTCTGATAATCCCATGCTTTAGCATAAGGCATTTTTCCGATATGCTGGAATTCAACTTTTTTGTTCATATCTCACTCATTTACTGAAGTAATCTATAGCTTCAATGAAAGACAAAATTACTTCATCACGAATATTTATGCGAATTTGCACAAAAAAAACCTCTCCTTTATAAAGAAGAGGTTCATATCTACTAAAAAGTATGTATTTTTTCTAATTGGCAGACTTAATGTACGCTAAAAAGTCACCCTGAATACCTAAAGTGTTCGCTAATTTAAGCATAGCAGTAGCTTCCATCTCACTGATATACCCTTTTCTATTATTGGCATCCCAAGCAAGGCGAATATATTTTAATCTTGTCTCTGGAGGAAATTCCATCATCACATTGGAAAGATAATCTTTTGCTCTATCAAAAGCGTTGACATAATCTTCACCAATAAATTGTGTTGCCCATTCAAGTTCTTCATGACCTTGAATATTGGTCGCTGTTTCCTCCAAGATAGCTTGTTCGTCTTCATCTAAGCCATGATAATGGAATATCACAGATTTGATTAATAGATAAGCTTTTTTCTCTTCACTTGTCATTTTTTCTAATTGGAGGTTTTCGTCTAGACAAATATAACATTAATGTTAGATCAAGCAAATAAACGTTAATGATTATACAAAAAATCTCTTATTAAAATAGTTCAATAATACCCTAAAATGACAATATTGAACTAAATGATAGAGTAAAAATATATTTTCTGATTTTAAGCATAAGTATATTCTTACTCTTCACACATCATCTATTAAAAGACAATTGAAAAATAATATAATACAAAAATCATTTCACTTTCTGCATGAAATATTCAAGAGTTCTTTTTAAACCTTCTGATCTATCGATAGTTGGCTCCCAATCTAAAACTTCTTTTGCTCTAGTGATATCTGGTTGTCTTTGTTTAGGATCATCTTTAGGGAGATCTTTATAGACAATTTTTGAACCTGAGTCTGTTAGCTTAACAATTTCTTCAGCAAATTCCTTTATTGTAATTTCTTGAGGATTCCCGATGTTCACTGGATCATGATAATCTGACATTGTCAATCTGAAAATACCTTCTACTAAGTCGTCTACATAACAGAAAGATCTTGTCTGAGAACCGTCACCAAATACAGTGATATCTTCTCCTCTCAATGCTTGACTCATGAAAGCAGGTAATGCTCTACCATCATTCAGACGCATACGAGGTCCATATGTATTAAAGATTCTTACCATACCCGTATTTACTCCATGGAAAGTATGGTATCCCATAGTAATTGCCTCTTGGAAACGTTTTGCTTCATCATATACACCACGAGGACCAATCGGGTTTACATTACCCCAATAATCTTCTTTTTGTGGATGTACATTTGGATCACCATAAACTTCTGATGTTGAAGCGATCATGAATCGAGCTTTTTTTACTCTTGCTAAACCTAAAAGATTATAAGGTGCCAATGATCCAACTTTTAGCGTTTGAATTGGCATTTCAAGATAATCAATTGGGCTTGCAGGAGAGGCAAAATGAAGAATATAATCTAAATCACCGGGAACGTGTACAAACTTTGTAACATCATGGTGATAAAATTCAAAGTGCTTATTTCCAAATAAGTGTGAGATGTTATCCTCACTACCAGTAAGGAAATTATCCATTCCAACTACTTTAAATCCGTTTGCTAAAAACTTATCACATAAGTGAGAACCTAAAAAACCAGCAGCTCCAGTGATTAGTACTCTTTTCATCTTGTATCTTCTCTATTTATTAGTTTATTCTATAAAAAATCATCGATATCCCCTAATCCTTGTCTAGTTACTTCAAAATCACCATTTGTTAGATTTACTACAGTAGATAAATGGATATTTCCGAATCCACCATCAATTACCGCATCTACCAAATGACCATAATCTTCATAAATCAATTCTGGATCAGTAGGATATTCTTGAATATCATCGTCTCTTTTTAATGAAGTGGTAACTATTGGATTCCCTAACATTCTGACTAATTCTCTAGGAATATTATGATCAGGAATACGAATACCCACTTCTTTCTTTTTAGAGTCGACTAATTTAGGAACAGAATTACTTGCTTGCATAATGAAGGTAAAAGGCCCAGGTAAAGCTTTTTTCAATACCCTAAAAGCAGGCGTTTCAATATGTTTCACATAATTAGTAATGTCTGATAAGTCATAACAGATAAAAGCTAAATTCATTTTATTAGGTTTTATCCCTTTAAAACGGATTAGTTTTTTTAATGCAGCTTGATTCATTAGGTCACAACCCACACCATATACAGTGTCAGTTGGATAAATGATTAAGCCTCCTTTTTTCAAGATATTAACCACTTGATTTAAAATCCTTTCTTGAGGATTATCTGCATTAATTCTAAAAAACTCTGCCATGCTACTAAATTTATTGGTGTGAAGATACTCTATACATTTATAAATTACCTATATCTGACTGCATTCTCAACAAAAGTTTTCATTAATATTGTCAATCTGAATAAAAATTAACTTTACAAGATGGCATATATTACTATTTCGGTAAAAACGTGGTACTTAAGAAAAGAAAAAAGTAATGCGACGCATTTACAATTTCCCTTAAAAGGAAATATCATTTCTTGGCACCCATCTATCAATGAAGAATATTTAAAAGTGTATAGAGAAGTTGGTGATGCTTGGGGTTGGACAGGACGTATCTTAATGGATAAAGATAAACTTAGTAATTGGCTTAAATCTGATCAATGTCAATTGTACCTACTTAAAGTTAAAGATAAAATAGCAGGTTTTATTGAATTTGATTGCACAGACAAAGAGCATCCCGAAATTGTTTATTTTGGATTAATTTCTGATTTCATAGGTAAAAAATTAGGCTTACCTTTCCTTACTCATGCTACTCATTTAATGGAAAGTAATTCTGAATATGTTTGGTTACATACTTGTGAATATGATCATCCTTCTGCAATTAAAGTTTATGAAAAAGCTGGTTTTTCTGTATTTAAAGAATCTATAGATGAAGAACCTTATGATGAAGACTTTTTAAAAGAGTTTAAAGAAAAATATAAATCAAATTAAGGATATGAAAAAAATATGTTTTGCTACAAATAATCCTAATAAATTGAAAGAAATTCAACATCAATTAGATGGATTGTACACTGTTGTTAGCTTAAAAGAAATCGGCTGTAATGAAGAATTACCTGAAACGCAAGAAACTTTAGAAGGTAATTCTTTACAAAAAGCTCAATATGTTTGGGATCATTATAAAGTAAGTTGTTTTGCTGACGATACAGGATTAGAAGTATCAGCTTTAAACAATGAACCTGGTGTTTATTCTGCCAGGTATGCTGGACCACAGAGAGATTCTGAAGACAATATGGATCTAGTTTTAAAAAATCTAGAAGGAAAAGAGGATCGTTCAGCCAGATTTCGAACTGTTATTACTTTACTTTGGGAAGGAGAAATTGAACAGGTTGATGGCATAGCTAAAGGTACAATTATTAAAGAAAGAACAGGTGATCAAGGATTTGGTTATGATCCCATTTTTCAACCTGAAGGACATGAAAAAACTTTTGCTCAACTAACAGCTACAGAAAAAAATAATATTAGCCACAGAGGAAGAGCTGTCACCAAGTTAATTGAATTACTCAAAGATAAAGCTTAGATTTACCTAATAAGAAAATAGAATTAGGGAGGATATCACTCTTCACTCTCTGTTCATTTTCAATGTTTATCTATGTACGATTGGTAACTACTCATTTTTTAATTATGAATAAACTAACATTACATTCTGAAAAAGAATTTAAAAATTTTGGACTTGCCTTTGGTTTAGGCTTTCTCTTAGTTTCTATTTTCCCAATGCTATATGGGCTTTTCAATAGTGAAAATCCAATTAGTGGTACTACGATTGGGATGATATTTTTAAGTGTATTTAGTTCTCCTACCATTTTATTTTTAGCAATTGCATTCTTTAAAGGTTACAAAGAAAAAGCAGTTTTTTGGGTAGGATTTATGGGAATTTGGCTTAATGTGATGCTAAATACTTATCTATTGCATGGTGGTGAGGTGGTTTATCTTGAAACTATTTTTCATGCTTTGTCTAGAAAATTAGTAGCCATGATTATCACATTATTGATTCTAAGACATTTATTCAAATCACATAGTATTATTCAATTATTTGGTGGTTTTGGTTTATTAATCTTAATGGCGATTATTAGTTCTTTTGCTCAATTTAGTGAGCAATTGACAACGAATGAATTGGTAGAACAATCACTTTGGGGTGCACTATTTTATATTTTAGGACTAAGTTTAGGCTATATTTTCTTTAGTATTTTTAATGGAAAAAATGATCATGAAGGTACTGAAGCAGAAGTAACTGCTCCTGACTATAAAAGTTCTCATTTAGTGTTTTATTTCATGATTTTCTGTTTATACTTTGCTGATATTTGGATGGGGCAAACTTCTATGAGAAATGAAATGAATGTTTTATTCCAGTTATTTTTTGCTTCAATTGGTGTTGTTTATTTCACTAAGAATATCATTACAATTGGAATGGCACTTACATTACTTTCATTGATTGGAAGAATCATTGCTTTTTCGAAAGATATGAGTACAATAAATTCAGTGGGAGTTGTAATTACTTTGTTATTCTTAGCATTATTTGAATTATCAAGAAGAAGTGAAAATGGGAAAAATAATGAAAAATTAAGCGTTAAGAATTAAGAACTCATATTATTGAATAAAAAAGAGTGAAGAACAATGTATTTTCATATTATGTTCTTCACTCTTTTTTTTAACTATTCATTCGAAAAAACTAATCTTTTTCGTATTTGATTTTTATACCGTGATAAGTTTCTTCAGGTTCATAATCTTTTTGTAATGGATGACCCACCCAATCATCAGGAGAAAGAATTCTTCTTAAATCTGGATGATTTTCAAAAGTCATTCCTACCAGATCATAGGCTTCTCTCTCATGCCAATCAGCTGCTCTCCAAACTGAAGTAACACTAGGTAATTTAGGTTCATTACGATCCAAGACAACTTTTAATGTTACTTTATTTCCAAAAGGAATAGAATATAAATGATACACTACTTCCATTGTATTGGGTTTAGGACCATTATCAATTCCTGTTAAACAAGATAATGTATCAAAGTAAGTTTGCTCATTTCCATGAAGAAAAGTACAAACATTAAGTATATCTTCTGCTTTAATTACAATTTCATGTTGTGGTTGCTTCATATTCACTTCAACATCACATCCTTGAATATTTTCTGTAATTAACGCTCCTATTTCTTCAGTTGATAACATTATACAGTTTGTTTGTTTAATAGATTTTCAACAGCGGTAGGTGCCATTAAAGTTTCTTCTTTAATCTGATCTCTTAGTTTTAAAATTCCACCAATCAATGCTTCTGGTCTAGGAGGACATCCTGGAACATATACATCCACTGGGATAATTCTATCTACTCCCTTCACTACATTATAGCCATGCTCCCAATAAGGTCCTCCACAATTAGAGCAACTACCCATTGAAATTACATAACGAGGTTCTGCCATTTGTTCGAATAAACGACGAACTCTATCGGCCATTTTAAAGGTTACAGTTCCAGAAATAATCATACAATCAGACTGTCTTGGTGTTGCTCTTGGAATCACTCCAAAACGGTCCAAATCATAATTAGAAGCAAATGTACTCATCATTTCAATGGCACAACAAGCTAACCCAAAACCAAGAGGCCATAATGAAGAAAGACGAGCCCAATTGATCAAGTCATCTACTTTCGATATAATAATTTCCCCTTGACCAAAATTCTGATCCATTAAACCTTTCATAGTAATGCAGTTGAGTTTGTTAGATTAATTTTTTAGCTCAGCCAATAATTCAGCACCACCATTGGCTAAGGTTTCCTTCGCAATTTTAGTACCTGCTGCTTGAACTTCATTAGGTTCTACCGTGTAAGTATATCTTATTTGTGGTTTACCATCAGGTTGAGCTAAACCACCAGTGATATTAATTTTATTATCGTCTGTCCATGTTGCTAAACAGAAAGCAGGAATACTACAACCTCCTTGAAGTTCTTTTAAGAAAGCTCTTTCTCCACGAACACACGTTTCTGTAGCTTCATTGTTTATGGCTTGACGTACAGCTTCTTTTACTTCAGGATCTAAGGTAACCGCTGATTCGATAGCAACACATCCTTGACCGGTCGCAGGCGTAAATGAATCCAATGGAAGTTCATAGACAATCATATCATCATATTCCATTCTGTGTACACCTGCATAAGCTAGCATTAATACATCGCACAAACCATCCTTCATCTTTTGAATTCTAGTTTGTAAGTTTCCTCTAACATCTACGATTGTGGCATTAGGAAAATGACTTTTCAACATCGCCACACGACGAACAGAAGATGTACCAA
This sequence comes from Flammeovirga sp. AWQ4_249, assembly GCF_056161045.1. NCBI lineage: Bacteria > Pseudomonadati > Bacteroidota > Cytophagia > Cytophagales > Flammeovirgaceae > Flammeovirga > Flammeovirga sp. AWQ4_249. The sequence continues at coordinate 33,968 of NZ_JBSWYJ010000035.1, read as the reverse complement.
TTACTATCTCTGAATTTTGATCTATTTCTAATCCTTCTTTATGGCTTACAAATACATCATGGCATTCCTCTCTATCAGTGAAAGCGATTAATTCAAAATCATCACCTAAAGAAGCCTGCATATCTTTCGCACTATGTACAGCTATATCAATACCACCATTACGTAATTGATCTTCAAGTTCTTCAGTGAATACACCTTTAGAACCAATTTTTGATAATGAGCGGTCTAAAATTTTATCTCCTTTTGTTTCAATTAATACAAGTTCTGCTTTATGGTTATTATTTTCCAAAAGCTCTTTAACGTGATAAGCTTGCCAAAGTGCAAGTTTACTCTTTCTTGTACCAATTTTTATTGTTCTCTCTACCATATCTTTATCGATCTATTGATGCGAAGATAAGCACTAGGAGTATGAAATTAAAGTTTAGAGAGAGCAATAAAAGCGAATACAAAAAAAAGACATTCAATATGTATCGAATGTCTTTCCACAACTGGTTAATGTTACTGGTGTATCATGCCATATAATAGGTGACTAACCTATTATCTTTACCTAAGACAATGTTACTACATTAAACTTTTATAATGAAGCATTTCTATGAATAAAAATCATTTTCTTAGAATGTTACTATACTTTTTCACGTAAATTTCAATTTTGTTCAATTTTACCTTAAAAAGTATTAAAAACGAGATAAATTATTTATTGAAATTCGATTTTGTATATTTGCAAATGCAAATTAATGCAAGTGCTATTATATGAAACTTAAACATTTTAATCTCTCCATAGGTACTCAAATTATGAAAGCTTTAGGAGAAGAATCTAGAATACGTATTATGCATTTACTTTATGAAAATGAAGAGATGTGTATATCAGATATTGAATTAGTTTTAGACTATACCCAAACCAAAACTTCTAGGCATTTAATCTATATGAAGAATGCTGGATTATTGAATGTAAGGAAAGTAGATCAATGGTCGTTTTATTCTATAAAGGAAGAGATTTCCGGTATTATTGAGACTATTTTCAATTATATGGAAAGAGATATAACCTTAATTGAGGATCAAACCACTTACAATACTTTATTTAGCAATAGAGAATTAGCAATCAATAAGATTGAAAGAAGAAGAATGAGTCATCATTATCCGATTGGAGACTAAAAAATAATCATGAGAAAATTAAGTATGGATGAACTTAACAGAGTTAGTGCTGAAGAGTTCAAAAAACAAGATAAAAATAATATTGTCGTTGTATTAGATAATATCAGAAGTTTAAATAATGTTGGTTCAGCCTTTAGAACAGGTGATGCTTTTGCAATTGAGAAAGTTGTTTTATGTGGAATTACTGGTAAACCACCGCATAGAGATATTCATAAAACAGCATTAGGAGCTCAAGACACTGTAGAGTGGCAACATTTTGATACTACTGTTGATGCTATTCAAGCATTAAAAGAAGAAGGTTATAAAATTATTGCTGTAGAACAAGTTGAAGGTTCTACTTCACTACAAGATTTCAAAACTTCGAAAGAAGAAAAAGTAGCTCTAATTTTTGGTAATGAAGTCATGGGTGTCAGCGAAGAAGCAATCGAAGCCTCGGATATGGCATTAGAAATTCCTCAATTTGGCACAAAACACTCACTTAACGTTTCCGTTACTTTGGGAGTTGTTTTATGGCAAGTTTTACAACAAAAATTAGATTAAAAAAAACCACCTCATTTGAGATGGTTTTGCTAGTTATTAGATAAGACTAGATTATACATTTCGTATTCAAATACAATTCTTAATAATTGTAAATGCAATTTAAACAAGAATAACGGTAAAGCAATAATTGTCATTAAATTATTACAAAAAAAGCCTCATACTTTTATCAGTATGAGGCTTTTTGGTATTTATCATAAAATAATATTTATTCCCATTCAATAGTAGCGGGAGGTTTAGAACTGATATCATATACCACTCTATTCACGCCCTTAACTCTATTAATGATATTATTACTTATTTCTGCTAAGAATTCATAAGGTAAATGTACCCAATCAGCAGTCATACCATCTAAAGATGAAACTGCACGTAGAGCTACTACTTTTTCATACGTTCTTTCATCACCCATAACACCTACTGACTGCACAGGAAGCAACATTGCTCCCGCCTGCCATACATTGTCATATAAGCCATGATCTTTTAGACCTTGAATGAAAATATGATCTACATTTTGAAGTATTTCTACTTTTTCAGGAGTAACATCACCTAGAATACGGATACCTAAACCAGGACCAGGGAAAGGGTGACGTCCTAAGATTTCTTGAGGAATATCAAGTGCTTTACCTACTAATCGTACTTCATCTTTAAATAAAGTATTTAAAGGCTCAACTACTTTTAATTTCATGTAATCTGGCAATCCTCCCACATTGTGATGAGATTTAATCGTCGCAGAAGGTCCTTTGACAGATACAGATTCGATTACATCAGGATAAATTGTTCCTTGACCTAACCATTTAGCGTTTTCTACTTTTTTAGATTCCTCTTCAAAAACATCAACGAAAACTTTACCGATTGCTTTACGCTTATCTTCTGGATCTGTTTTTCCTTCTAATTCAGCATAAAACTTATCTTTTGAATTTACACCTTTTACATTAAGGCCTAAACCATGGTAAGATTTTAAAACGGATTCAAATTCATCTTTTCTAAGAAGGCCATTGTCTACGAATATACAATGTAAGTTAGGACCAATCGCCTTATGTAATAAAACGGCAGCAACTGAAGAATCAACTCCTCCTGATAAACCAAGAATTACACGGTCATCACCTAATTGCTCTTTTAATGAAGCAACAGTTGAATCGACGAATGATTCTGGCGTCCAATCTTGTTCACAACCACAAACTCCAACTACAAAATCTTGCAGCATGAATTTACCGTCAACAGAGTGTGTAACTTCAGGGTGGAATTGTAAACCAAATGTATCCTCGCCTAAAATTCTATAAGCGGCGACAGGAATACTGTTTGTACTCGCAATTACTTTGAAACTGTCAGGAAGGTTTAGGATAGTATCACCATGTGACATCCAAACTTGAGTATCGTTTGGAATTCCCTTCATCATTGGACTTGTGTGATCAATGAAGTCAAGGTTTGCACGACCGTATTCACGGTGCTCTGAACGTGCCACAGTTCCTCCATTTTGGTGAGCTAACATTTGTGCTCCAAAACACACACCTAATAAAGGCATTTTTCCTCTGATGTCTGAGACATCGAAGTTAGGTGCATCTTCTTCTAAAACTGAGTGCGGGCTTCCAGAAAGGATAACACCTTTATACTCAGAATGATCAATCTTTGGTTCGTGATTGAAAGGGAAAATCTCACAATATACATTGAGCTCTCTAATGCGTCTCGCAATCAGCTGAGTGTATTGTGAACCAAAGTCGTAAATAAGGATCTTGTCCATAACAAAGGTTATATTCAGAGATTAATTAAGATGCACGCAAAGATGCTGCTTTTTATTTAAAAAGTAATATTAATCCCTTATTAAATGGTGTTTTTTTTTAAATTGATTCTTCAATCTATTTTTTACTATTCATTGCAGGCTAATATGTTTCTACAAACTTCAATATTTAGACTAATATTTATTTGTTTATTGTTTTTCCAATCAAGCTTTTCATTCGCTCAAGGGCTTTACAAACAGGGAGAAATAACTTATAAATCAGGTGAAAAAGCTACTGTATATATCCAATATAGAAATTGGGAAATTAATCCTTCAATTATTAAAATAAAAAAAGAGAAGGATGGGCCTGTTCAAAAAATATCAGCACTACAAATACAATCATTTACTGTTGATCATCACCTTTATTATGGTGCAGTAGTTACAGAAGAAACTTCACCATGGCAATTTGAAAAGATGCATGATCATCCCTATTTAGAAACAAAATTAGATACTGTATTTCTAGAAGTCATATATGACGGAAATAAAGTCCTTTTATCTAAAAAAAGTAAAGAAGGAAGAGTCAATTATTACATTAAAGAGGGGGAAGCATTTACTCTTCTAAAACAAAAAAAGTACATTAAAAAGAATTACAAAGGGGATCGTCTTGTATTAGAAACAAAAGAGTATATCTCTCAATTGAATGAGTATCTATCCGACTGTAAAACTATTTTCAAACAATTAAGTAAGACTAAATATACTAAAAGTAGCTTATTCAAGCTCTTTAAATATTATTATAGCAATACAAATAATAATGAGATTAAAGAGAATTCTAGAAATGAAAAAGTCTTTACTCAATTGAGTATTAGTGGAGGTATGAGTTTTACTTCATTAAATTTTAGTGGAAGTTTCAAAAAGCATATTTATGATAGTGATTTTTCAAACTCTTTGACCCCAACATTTGGTTTGGAATTAGATATTGTATTTCCAAAAAACAATGAAAAATGGGCTATCTCGAATCATTTATATTTTGATTCCTATTCTGTAGAATCAGATTACCTTCTAAAAGAACACGATAACAAATATACTTCTTATTCAAACTCTATTTCTTATTCATATATTAGCTATAACTTATTATTGAAACATAAATTTTTAATTAGTGAAACTTCTAATATATTTCTAGAAGTAGGTCCATATATTGGCCTTGTTATAAATGCTGATCAAAAAACTAGCTCTCGTCAAGTTCTTTTTGAAGAGCAAAGAAAATATGAAAATGATGCTTTAGAAGACATTTCCTCATCTGAAAATGGTGTATCTGTAGGTATTGGTTTTCAACAGAATAGATTTTCATTAGGAACAAAATTTATTGTTACTAATGGGATGTCTAAATATGTATCATTAAGCTCGATTGTTATGAGATCACAGCTATTATTAAGGTATCAATTAACCTCTACAAAATAGTAATATGTAGAATAGGTCAGTGATTATGAAAGGGTTCATCTTGATAAAATAAGATGAATCCTTTCATATTTTTTGATGTAAAATATTCAATTGATGATTTAGAAATAGATATAGATAATGGAAAGTTAATTGATATCTTTAAAAAAGTAATCAAAAAAAGAGGCAACCAAATTTGGTTGCCTCTCATTGTATTATAAGGTTAGGAAGGATTAGTTAACATCCCACCATACTTTATCGTCAATGTTATTAGCTGGTACATTATCACTGTTAAGTCCTTCTTCAGTGTTTGGATAGAAACCTCTTGTAGGAATTTCAGATGTAAATGCTTCAGCAGGAACAGATAATTGAGGATAATCTAAACGTCTCCACTCAGACCAAGCTTCAACACCTTGTCCATATAATGCACGGTATTTTGCTTCACCAATTGACATTTTCCAATTAGAAGCGTCATAAGTATAAGAAGCTAAGTAAGCATCTCTATCTGCAGCAGCAACACCCCAGAAATCCATAGATGCACCAATTGCTTCTTTTACAGCAGTCTCAGCATCTCCTGAAACAATTCCTCTTGCAATAGCTTCAGCCTCGATGAATTTCAATTCAGAGAATGACATTAAAACTGCAGGTTGTTGCATAGATCTAACACCTGGAAGATCTGGAGATTCTTTTGTTGCACCAGATGGTCTAGAAGTACCATTACCTTGTGACATTTCTAAAGAAGCACCATCAGTCAAACCATAAGTAAGACCTTTATAGATTCCATCTTTGTTTACAGATGCAAACATTGGTAAACGAGGATCATTATCAGCTGCTAACGCATCAACAAAGTACTCTGAAACAGAGTAATCATCACGATTATCTTGTGTTACGTTGAACCATAATGGATTTGATAACTGAATTTGAGCATCAAATACCAACAATGCGTTATCACCATTAGAAGTAAATTGATCAGCAGCAGATAATGCTTCTTGCAATTTAGCTGAAGCACCAGCGTTAGCATCTATCATACGGATAGCAATCTTAGCTTTTAAAGCATTTGCAAACTTTTTCCAAGCTACAAGATCATTACCAAATACGATATCACCACCATTGAATGCATTATGAGATTCATCAATCATTCCGATAGCAGTATCAAGTTGATCAATTAAGTCACTATAAATAGCTTCTTGTGAATCATATGCTGGAGCAGGGAACTCATCAGGATTTAAAGCTTGAGAGTATGGTACATCACCCCATACATCAGTTACAATTTGGAAAGCGTGAGTTTTTAAAATCTTCACGATAGCCAATTTGTTTTGTTTTTCTTTTTCAAGAACATCTGTTGGTGCTTCTGTAGCATTTAATAAACGCTCAACCTCAGTGAAATCTTTTAAAGAATTTGCATAGTAGCTATTCCAAGATGCACCGAAGTACTGTTTGTCGTGCTGGTAACGTGACTCAGAAGCATATTGGTTTTGACCCCAATATTGTACTAATAACATACCCCATTCAGCATTCATTGCTGTACCCCAAGTTCTTGTTGCCATAGCATATTCAGCTTGAGCTAATAAGCCTTCTACAGGTACCTCAGTTGGGTTGTTAGGATCGACGTTCATTTCTTCGAACCCTTTGTCGCAAGATGTCATCCCAAGGACAGCAGCTGCAGACAATGTATATAATAATTTTCTCATTTGAATTCTTTGTTAATTATGATAATGAATCATTACAGTTTGAAGCTCAAGTTAAACGAGAACGAACGAGTCGCTGGAGTTTGAGCGTTTTCTAAACCTTGGATGTTAGAAGTTGAAGTTACCGCTTGTGGATCTAAGTAAGGGATATCAGAGTAAATTAACCAAAGGTTACGACCTGAGATAGTTAAGTTTACATCTCTGAAAGGAGTCTTAGATAATAATTTGTTTGGTAATTGGTAACCAATTGAAGCTTCACGAAGTTTCACATAAGATGCATCAAATACGTTTGGTGCAGCCATGTTCCAGTATGATTGGTAGTATTGTTGAGCTGGGATAGCAGTAGTGTTAGGCTCACCTGATTCAGTTACACCATCGAATACGATACCGTTTTCACGAACACCACCTTCAGCAGTTTCTGGCAATAAACCAGAGTACTTCGCCCATTGTAATGAAGTTGAGTGCATTTTACCACCCATTTGGGCATCGATAAGAACTGAAGCAGTAACTCCTTTGAATGAGAAAGTGTTACGGATACCACCAGTCCAATCTGGCATTACTGAACCTAAGAATACTCTATCGTCAGTGAATAATGGAGCACCGTTAGCACCGATAACCATTTTACCGTCCTCATTATATACATAGTCATTACCATAGATTGACATGTAAGGGTCATTTTCTTTGATTCTTAAGTCTGCAGCCCAAGTATTACCCATACCGATGTAAGGTAAGTTTGGAGCTAATTCAACAACTTTATTGTTGATTTTCGCATAGTTTACAGCTACATCCCATCTGAAACCTGAAGCAGTTTGAATTGGAGTACCAGTTACCATTAATTCAACACCATTGTTGTTCATGATACCAGCGTTAAGTGCTCTTGAAGTATAACCTGTAGTTGCAGATACTTCAACGTTTACGTTTTGATCAACAGTATTTCTGTCGAAGTAAGCAATATCAATTCCTAAACGACCGTTGAAGAAACGCATATCTAAACCAAATTCGATTTCTGATGTAGTTTCAGGTACTAAGTTTGGATTGTTTCTACCGTTAGGTACAGTATATCTTTGATTTCCAGCAAATGCAGGAGTAATTGGAGTGTATACGTCATATAAAGAGTATGCAGCAGCACCTGCAGCAGATTGACCATAAGAAGCTCTAATTTTAGCAAAAGAGATAACTTCTGAGTTTTGTAATGCTGGTAATTCAGAGAAGATAAATGAAGTACTGATACCTGGATATAATTGGCTATTATTTTCAGTAGGTAAAGTTGAGAACCAGTCATTTCTGATTGAACCTTCTACGAAAATCATATCCTTATAACCTACTGAACCATTGAAGAATAATGAGTTGATACCCATTTCTCTTTGGTAAGTACTTGTTGTCGCTGGAGAGGCAGAGTTGTTTACATTCCAATATCCATCTAATGGTAAACCACCTTCAGTACCTGTAGAAGTAAAGCTGTAGCTGTTCTTCATCATGTTACCACCAATGATAGCATTCACAGAGAATTCACCGAAACGGTTGTCATACATGATACGACCTTCAAAGTTATCTTCAGCTTGAGTTCTTACTGTTTCAGAGTAGTTAGAAATATCCACACCACCTGGACGACGACCTTCGAAGAAAGTATGAGTATATCTATCTGTTGAAGCACGACCTACTACTTTTAAACCTTTAGCAATATCATATTCTAAAGTCATGTTACCCATAATACGGTCACGAGTATCACCTTGTACATTTTCGTAACGTACCCAATAAGGGTTATCAAAATAGTTAGGAGATAAATCAGTAGGGCTATTGATGTTCCAAGTTCTTTGAGAACCATCAGCAGACTTATAGTTTTTCAAACGATCAAAGTCTAATTGCGTTTGCCACCACTGAGTGAAACCTTGCATTACGTTGTTATTATCATAACCTGTAGCTGTTCTACCACTTGCATCTTGATTGATGTATGAAGCAGAAAGTGATGCTTTTAACTTATCAGATAAGTTGTAGTTAGCATTGATTGAGAAAGTATTTTTCTTTAACTCAGAGTTAGGAAGAATACCTGTAGTGTTATTGTTAGTATAACCTAAACGGAAAGCACCTTTGTCGTTACCACCTGATAATGCAACACTATTATTGAATGTTTTACCAGTTTCGAAGAAATCTTCGTATCCACTATTTGGAGCAACCCAAGCACGAGTTTTACCATAGTTTTCAGTATCGTTTGGATCGAATGAATCCCAGTGTCTAACCATTAAGTTAGGATCATACTTTGGACCCCAAGAACCATCAAGAGCATAGAAAGGACCAACAACACCATTTCCATAGTCCCACATTTGATCAGATGAGTTAGGGTTGATTTGTCCACCACCATAAATCTTTTGGTGTTCCATTAAGTTCACAGCATTTTCGATAGTAACACCAGTGTTAACTTGAACACCTAAACCTTGGTTTCTTTTACCTGATTTAGTTTTGATGATGATTACACCGTTTGCACCACGTGCACCATATAAAGCTGATGCTGAAGCACCTTTTAATACTGACATTGACTCAATATCCTCAGGGTTGATATCTGAAGCAGCGTTACCGTAGTCATACGCACCTCCACCGAAACCACGAGCTTGAGCACTTGAAGCGTAGTTAGAGTTGTCAATTGGCTGACCGTCTACTACGAATAATGGTTGGTTGTTACCTAAGAAAGAGTTCACACCACGAATAGTGATACGTGATGAACCACCTAAGTTACCAGCAGTACCTTGAATTTGTACACCTGCGATTTGCCCTTGTAAAGCGTTTACTAAGTTAGACTCTCTTGATTGTACTAACTCCTCGCCGTTTACTGCTTGCATCGCATAACCTACAGCTCTTTCAGATCTTTCAACACCTAAAGCTGTTACAACAACTTCATCTAGTTGCTCGATATCTTCTTCTAGTGAGATTGAGATTGATGATTGGCTTCCAACAACAACTTCTTGTGCTTTGTAACCAACTAATTTAAAAACAAGAATTGGATTTTCTCCTGTAGCCATTAGACGATAAGCACCGTCTATTCCTGTTACTGTACCTTGAGTAGTACCTTTAACTACAACTGCAACACCTGGTAAAGTCTCCCCGGCAGGATCTTTTACGACACCAGATATTGTTCTCTCTTGTGCTAATGCAGCAAATGCTACTGTAAGCATAAGAGACACTAATAATAGTGCTCTTTTCATGATAAAAATAATTGAATTGGAACTTAAAGTTTAGCCCTAGACCTAGATTGTAATGTCTAAAAAGTTGGACTTAAAATTACCTTGATGAATAAAATAATGGTAAATAAAAAATTAGTAGAAACTAACTGAGATTGATTTTGAAATTAGAAAGTATTCGTTTAATCATAGTGAAATAAAAAAATGTTTAAAAATAAATTGAATGTTATAGTAGCGGCTTATTTAAAAGCTTGTCTTTGTTTTTTTTTGTATAATGCTAATTTAAAACATTAAGTTGTTAATTCTAAATAAATGTTATTTAAATATTTAGCTTCCTTAACAATTAACTATGGATAGTACTATAGTTTTATTCAAATAGTGCAATTATTGATAGATAAAACACATTGAAATATTAAAAAAGTGCAATTTTAAAAAATGTGAAAAAAAAATTAAATTTTATTACAATCTATTCTCTGTGTTATATAAATAAAAAAAAGCAGTTACAACGTAACTGCTTTTTCTTTATATTAAATTCAAAGGTTAATCATTAATTCTGAACCATATTTGGATTTGCATCCATTTCAGCTCTTGGAATCTCTAAGATCCAACCATCTTCATTTACCTCTTTTTCCATTACTAAGGCAAAACCAGGGTTATGTCCACCATTCGTTCTGTCTAGTCTTTCTTTCTTTCTTAAAAGGTCAAATAAACGATGTCCTTCACCCCAAAGTTCTACTCTTCTTTGGAAAGAGATTTCATCTTGTAAAGCAGCTCCTGTAAGTGCAGTAACATCATGTGTTAAATCTCTTACAGATACTAACTCTTGTAATGTTGTAGCAGCATCACTGTCTTGACCTAACATAGCTTGTGCTTCAGCTTCGATCAATACCATTTCTTCTGCTCTCATTAATACATAATCAGCTGCCCAAGTTGATGGAGTAGCCATTCTGTATTTGTAGTTCATGTAAGGATATGCTGCAAATCCATTTGTAGGATCTACATTAGCAGGATCTAAAATATATTGTTTACGAACGTCAGTTGCATTTAAACGATCAAATAATTGCTTATTGATACATTTCTGCATACCTAAACCAGCATAACCATACGCTGTGTTATCAATATGAGAGAAGTAAGAAGCATAGATAGTACTTTGATCACCAATCACTTGAAGACCCCATAACCAACCATTACCTCTGTCTGCTACACTAAATCCTTCCGCATAAGCACCTGAAGACGCTAAAGGTACACCAGCTCTAGCTTTTGATGCGTAATCAGCAGCTTTAGACCAGTCATTCATTACTAATGCAACTCTTGCAGTTAAACCGTTTACGATATTAGCATCAATAAATGAACTATGCTCTTGTGAGTAATTTACTTGCTCAAATAATCCTTCAGCTGATGATAAATCTGCTAAGATTTGATCATAAACTTCTTGAACAGTTGCTCTTGCTAATGGAGGAGTATCAGGAGTAGATGGCTCTAAGTATAAAGGTACACCTAAAGCTGTCTCGTTACCAACATAAGTATGTTGGTACATTTGTACTAAGTTGAAGTAGAAGTAAGCTCTCAAAGCTAAAGCTTGAGCTTTAACAATTGATTTCTCATCTTCAGTACCAGAAACTCCGTCAATATTTGCAATTAATACGTTTGCATTTGCAATATTTTCATAATAGTAGCTCCATACAAAAGCAGTTCTACCATCAGTTTCTTTATAGTCGTTCCATCTGTAGTCATTGTTGAACCAACCATATCCAATTGTCATGTTATAGAAGTCATCACCTCTTAAATCTAAAGACAATTTGATAGCCATTTCACCAAATGAATCGTGTCTTGAAGTTTGCGTAACATACATGTTTCTGTAGATACCGTTTAACGCTACTTCTGCACCTTCTACTGTTTGGAATAATGATCCTACTGAAATGTCGCCTGTAGGTTGCACCTCTAATTGATCTGAACAACTAGATGACAATGCACCAGCTAAGGCTAATATGCTTAAAAATTTATTTAGTTTCATGTTTTTTTAGATAGTTAAGTTCAATCCGAATGAAATTGTACGTACTGGAGGATAAGTGTAGTCTGTTAATCCTGATGATGACGGGTTAATGTATAAACCTTGACGCTCGTTAGAATACCAGATATTATCTGCAGTAATGTAAGCTCTTACATTAGAAGTTTGGATCTTCTTCGCAATTTGGCTTGGTAAAGTATATCCAATTGTAATGTTTCTGATACCAAAGTAAGTAGCATCAGTTAAGAATCTAGAAGAATATCTATATAAGTTAGATGATTCATCTAATTCGATACGTGGTACATCAGTGATATCACCTGGCTCTTTCCATGCATTGTTAATCGCGTCTGGGTGAATTGCATTACCAGATCTTGGAGCCATTAATGATGCATATGAACTGTCATAAATTTTACCACCTACTGAGTAAGTGAATAAAACTGACATATCAAATCCTTTATAAGCAAAGTTGTTTGTGATTGAACCCATGAAATCAGGAATCGCAGTACCAATGATATAACGATCAGCATCAGCATATACGTTAGTAGTTTCACGCTCACCTGTTGGTTCATTATTGTCATCTAATTTATCTTTGAAGTATAAAGCATCACCTGTTTGAGGATCAACACCTGCATATTCTGGAGCGTAGAAATCAAATATAGAATTTCCTTCTTTGATTTGTTTTGTTCCTCTGATAAATTCACCTTGAGGTAAGTCTAAGATTTCATTTGTGTTTTTAGACCAAAGCAAGTTAATATTCCAATCAAACTCTTGCGTTCTGATTGCATTTACATTTAATGCTACTTCAATACCTGTATTTTGTACTTGACCAATATTCGCTGTGATACTACCAAATCCAGTAGAAGGAGCTAATGGCTTATCCATAATTAGATCTTCTGTAGTACTGCTGTAGTATTCAATTGAACCTGAAACTCTGTTGAATAAACCAAAATCTACACCAACATTTAACATTGCATTTTTCTCCCACTGTAAACCTGGGTTCGCTAATGAAGTCAACAAACCACCTGCATAAGCAGCATTTGAATAACTTAAGTCATACAATGCATCCCAAGGGTAGTAAGAGTTTGTATTCTCATTACCTAATTTACCATAAGAAGCACGTAATTTTAACTCATCAACAAATGAAGTGTTTTTCAAGAAATCTTCTTGTGAAAGTCTCCATGCACCACCAACTGACCAGAAGTTACCAGTTCTTGAATCCGTTTGGAAACGTGAAGTAGCATCTTGACGAAGTGAACCTGAGATGAAGTATTTTTGATCGAAGTTATATTCTAATCTACCGAAGTAAGACTCAATTCTGTGGTCTAATTGGTAAGAACCAGCATAAGTAATTGTAGTTGCAGGGTTTAATTCAGTCAAACCACCAAGAGGGTAACCTGTTTTTGCAGCAGATAAGTATTGGTAGTTCATAGAATAGAATTCATGACCAGCTACAACATTAAAATTGTGCTTATCAAATGATTTTTGGTATGTCAATAACTGGTTGAAAGTATATGACATGTTCATATCATTTGTTCTGTAAGTACGACCACCTACGTTTTGAGCATCACCATATTGCATATTTTGGTGCTCTAAGTAGTTTGTAGCGTAAGTATCAGTAGAGATGTTAGTTGTAAAACCGAAACCTTTACCAAAATCAAATTTTAAGAAACCTCTTGCACCTACTGAATGTCTTTCGTTGTAGTTTTGATCTAAACGAGTTGTTGCCACTACGTTTGAGTTACCAGCGTAAGGTCTTGTTAAACCAGCACCTGTAGGGTCAAGTTGTTGACCTGAACCAAAGTCAAAGATTCTATCTCCATTTTGATCTAATTGGTAGTTACCATCTTGATCTCTTACGTATACAGGGTAAATTGGACCCATTACACGAGTTGAATAGAATGGGTTAGAAGTTGCTGTTCCATCAGCACCTAAGAAGTTACTTTGAGTATAACCGTAGTTTACGTTTAATCCAGCTTTGATCCATCTTTTGATGTCTGTATTTACTTTTAATCTTGCAGTAAACTTTTCAAAACCTGAATTATCAACAATACCTTCTTCATCTAAGTATCCTAATGATAAGTAGTAATCAGCTCTATCTGTAGCACCATTCATATCTAATGAATATTCTTGACGAATACCAGTACCAAACATTTCCTCTTGCCAATCATCTTGATATAATAACTGAGCTGTTTCATTGAATGAACCATCAGCAGCCACTAAAGGTTGACCATTAGAAACACTATATGGGTTATATCCACCAGTAGTGTTTAATAAACTATTTGAAGCAGCGATTGCAGCATCTTCACGAGACATACCACCAGCAACTAACTGATTTTTGTATCCTTCGTGCATTGTTTGCATATATTGCTGAGAACCAATTCTTTCGTATTCTTTAAAAGCTCTATCCGTTACACCATAACGAGCATTAAAGTTAATTTTTGGCTCACCTGATTTACCACTTTTTGTAGTAATCATGATAATACCATTTGTTGCACGAGCACCATAGATTGCAGTACCTGATGCATCTTTTAATACTGAGAATGACTCAATATCAGATGGGTTGATTGCATTTAATTGACCATCAAATACAGCACCATCAACAACGATTAGTGGAGAGTTTGATTGATCAATAGAAGAAAAACCACGAATTGTGATTGCTGGGCTAGAACCTGGCTGACCTGAAATTGAAGTCATTTGTAAACCTGGAACTGAACCTTCTAAAGCAGCAATAGGGTTAGAAGTTTGGATTTTACCAATTTCTTCAGAATCTACTACTGTAGCAGCACCTGTAAATGAAGTTTTTTCTGTAGTACCATAACCGATTACTACCACTTCGTCTAATTGCTCTAAATCTTGAGGTAGATTAACAGTTAAATTAGTTTGTGTTCCAATTGGCATTTCAATTGTTTTGTAACCTACAAAACTAAATACTAGAACATCATTTTCTGATTTTTGAAGGATTTTGAATTTACCATCAATATCAGTAATTGTACCTTGTGTAGTACCTTTAATCACTACTGTAACGCCAGGTAAAGCACCCCCGTTACCTTCTTCAGTTACAACACCTGTAACTGTTCTCTCTTGTGCAAAAGTGTTTACAGCAAAAGCCATAATCAGCACAAATAACGATAGAAGTCGTTTGTTCATAAAAATTGAATTAAGCTTTAAGAATATATTATTGTAAAATAATTGAATTCATAAAAAATTGATCACAATAGAATACATCAAAAAATTAATATTGAATCTTATATTCAAAAAAAATAGGGTTGTGTATGATATAGTATTGTGATATCTGATAAGACTGTCTAACAAAAAATGAATTAGGTGTTCATCATTAGACTTTTGATTGTTGGATAATATGTTTAATCATAAATTAAGTTTATTGAATTGGATATTGTTGTAACCTTTAAATTTTATTACACCCCTAAGCACATGTTAAAATAGAGATGTGATTTATTAAAATTAACCTTTGTTTGATATCGCAATATTCACTTTTTGCTTCACTTTTTTAAATAAAATTTAGTTAATAAAACATAATAAACAAATGGAACAATGTTACATTACTGATTTTAAGTATATTATATAGTTATCTAACATTTGTTAATTATTATTTTAACATAGATATAGCTTTGTTAGCTGTGTTTTATTTAACAAAATCACTGAATTTTGGCTATAAACTCTAAGAATGTTAATAAAAAAAGGTAGTATCTTTATAAATACTACCTTTCAATAAATTCTTTTTTAAGATTTATTCATACCATGAATTTTGTGTCAAATTTGGATTGACATTTAATTCGTTTTGAGGAATCGGGAAATAGAATTGTTTATCGCCTGCAGGTATAGTATTACCGTCATCTCTGACAGATCTAGGTGTACCATCAGAATTAATTAATGTCATATCCATATCGTTTCTTCTAAGATCAAACATTCTATGTCCTTCAAACGCTAACTCTAGTCTTCTTTCATTCAATACATCTTCTACAGTCCCAGTAGAAGCTGGTGCAGTACCTGTCGCATAACGGTTTGTTCTGATCATATCCGTTAAAGTAATTGCACTTGCTGTATTTCCTAAATGTGCATAAGCCTCAGCAGCATTTAAGACTGCCTCTGAATAACGAAGTACTTTAGGCGATGTTAAACCTACTACTCCATCATACTCTGCAAACTTGTTGATGTAATAATATCCGTTATTCAATTCAAAAATTGATTTTCTGATATCATCATCACTCATTACTGTATAAAAATCAGGAGCACAAGTATAAGCACCATATCCAACACGTAAATAGAAGTAACCAAAATCATCTGATCCAGTACTCTGAGCACCTGCAATGATAACTTCGAAAAGTGTTTCGGATAAATTTTCTTTATTGTTAAAGTACTTTACCCAATCTCCTCTAGCAACGACACTTTTACCCGTTATAAGATTATAATGATCAATTACTTTATTCAAATAAGTCGTTTGATCAATTGTATTATCTTCTAAAGCTCTTGTTAAATAAACCCTAGTTGCTAAACCGTGAACTGCATTTACTGAAAAACGAAAAGTATTTTCATTTTCAATTAAAGAAACAGCTTCATCAATATCTGCTTCAATTTGAGCATAAATCTCTTGAGGAGTATTTGCTGCAGGTAATGCTTCAACAACAGATGCTAAGTCTTCATATGGCTCCGTTACTAAAGGCACTTGATCATAGAATCGAACTAAATCAAAATTTAGAAAAGCTCTCAATGCTAAGGCTTGACCTTTATAGTCATCTTCAATACCTTCAGTATGAATTAATGCATTTGCATGATTAAGCACTCTGTAAATCTGACCTAATTGATTTCTGATACCATATGCCCCATCAACAGACTCACTTGTAAATGAATTCTTTTGATTGAAATAGTTGTCTTCAAATCGACCTCCTGAAGAACGTAATACCATATTGTCCGTACCAACATCTCCAAATACCATATTGTTTCGTCCATAATAAGATGTTCTTCCCATTTCTCTATAGGCACCATTCAGAACATCTAATGGCTCGGACATCTCATCAAACTTAACGCTACCACTTACGTTAGGCTCTAAATCTAGGAAGTTACAACTACTTATAAGTCCAATTACTAATAAGTAGATACTTCTCTTATATAATATATTAATCATTGTTTACTTAATTAGAATGAACAGTTTAACCCAAATGTATACGTTCTACCATCAGGATAATCAAAAAACGAAATACCTGACGCATCAATACTAGTTGGAGAATATCCTGAATAGCTGCTCCAAGTAATTAAATTTTGGAATGAGGCATAGAGTCTTAAGTTAGATACACCCCAATTATTCACCATATTAGATGGTAAGCTATATCCTAGTGAAATTGTTCTTAACTGTAAGTAACTACCATCTTCAAGATATCTTGTTGAATGTACATTGCCTCTTACAGGTGTATCGATAACTGGTCTCTCAGCAATATCTCCTGGCTGTTCCCAACGATCATCTAAAGCTATCTTCATTTGTCCATAATAATTACCTCTAAGAACAGAGTTATCTTGATCCATATAACGTCTTGCTGAATTATATATATCATTACCATAATTAAATGTGAACATAAATGATAAATCAATTCCTTTGTACGATAATGTATTGGTTAAACCACCATTAAATTGAGGATATGGATTACCAGAGTCAACTTTTTCAGCCTTCGAGTAATTAGTTGTTGCATAACGACCATCATGATGAACAAATACATCTGCATTCGGGTCATTGATATTGTCTAACTCTGTTTGTGTAGGTTCTCTATTTAAATACCAAGAAGAATATCCATTATCAGTTCTTGCCCCTGCCCATTCTTGCATAAAAAATGCATTTAATGGTTTACCTTCTTCGATCACTTGTGTTGAATATTCTACTCTTTGTCCACCATATAACTTTGTAACCTCATTTTTATTAAATGACATATTTAAGTTAGTAGTCCATGAAAAATCATCATTTTCGATGTTGATTGAATTAATAGTAAATTCAATACCACTATTCCTCATTTCACCTACATTTTGGAATACACTTGAGTAACCTGTCATACCTGCTACAGGTACTTCCATTAATAGATCTGATGTCTGTTCTCTGTAGAAATCTATATTTAATGTAACTACATCAGCAAATGTTAAATCAAGACCAATATTAGCCTTCAACTTTTTCTCCCAAGTCAAATCTGGGTTAGCTACTTGTTCAATTACTGCTGCAGAACTTGTATTGTAGAATGTATAACCATATAACCCCATTGCAGCATAGTTTCCAATACCGGCATTACCTGTTGTACCTACAGAGCCTCTCAATTTACCAGAAGTTAGCACATTTGAATCACCAAAAAATTCTTCATTAGAAAAGACCCAGCTACCACCAACTGACCAGAAGTTACCATATTGATTATCCGCACCAAAACGTGATGAACCATCTCTACGATAAGAAGCTGATAAGTAATATTTTCCTAAATAATTGTACTGAACTTGAGATATGAATGAGAAGAATCTATATTGAGTCTGATACCCATCATTTGCAAAACCAGATGATGTTGAACCCAAGTTATCCACTGTCAATGGAACACCAGCGCCATATCCATATTGGTTAGAAGCATCATATTTTTGAAGTTCTACACCTGCAATTGCATCCACAGTATGGTCACCAAAACTATTGCTATAAGTCAATAAGTTAGTGGAAGTAATCAAAGAACTAAATGCAGAAGTATTACTTACTGAACCATTTGGTGCATCATCTCCATTAAAACCATCATACGTGATAGGTGCAGTATAGTAATCATATCTTGTATCTTGTATTCTTACAGAGTTATTAGATTTTATGGCTAATCCATGTCCAATTTCGTACTTAACATTCCCTTGTAAACCTGTGTTAAAGGACCTTGTTTTTCTATAATTATATTTTAAGTCACTAATAAAGTTGGCTCCAATAGAATAATAGTAATTATCATATAATGATTCTTCTGCAGTCAAGAATGGATTTAAACTAAGATTACCATCCACTGATCTTTTTAAGTCACCACTTTGTGCGTAAGGAGCAATAATTGGAGGATAAAGGTAAGTAGTCATTAGAGGAGATGAGAATAAAGCACCATCAGATGCATCATCTTGTATGATATAAGAAATATCTGCTTTAAATGAATACGATAATCTATCATTAGCCTGATTATCAAAATTTAATCTAGCAGAATATCTATCAAAACTCGACCCTTCTAAAATACCCTCTTGGTTATAATAACCTAAACTTACATAGTGCTTTACTTTTTCATTACCACCTGAAGCAGTTAATTGATAATTCTGAACAGTACCTCTCCTAAAAGCTTCATCTATCCAATCCGTATCTGTTACGAAAGGATTACCATTTACATCAGTATCTCCGTACTTCTGAAACTCAAGGAAATCATCCCTTCTCATCAACTCATAATTACCTTGGAATAAAGTTGAAACACCACCTGATATATTTAATCCAAATTGTGTTTTTCCTTCTTTACCTGATTTTGTAGTAATTACGATAACACCATTTGATGCTCTAGCTCCATAAAGTGCCGTTGCTGATGCGTCCGTTAATATTTTTACATCTGCAATATCTTCAGGATTAATGGCAGACATTGGGTCTCTTTCTGATTGTTGGGTCGCTCCAACTATATCTGTATTATCGATGATCATACCATCAATAACATATAGAGGTTCTTGTGAAGATGAAATAGAACCTACTCCACGAATTCTAATCACAGGTTTCGCTCCAGGTTGACCAGAAGGTGCATTCATTTGTACACCTGCTGCTTTACCTTGTAATGAATTAGCAACATTTGGAGTAACTACATCTGTCACTTTTTCGACACTTGTCACATTAGAAGATTGATCTTGTTTTGCATAACCCATTACGGTTACCTCTTCTAACTCTTCAGCATCTTGAACCATGGCAATGTTAAACTCGGTTTGAGAGCCTACTACTTGTTCAACAGAAGTATAACCGATGAAACTAAAGATTAAAATTTCATCTCCTCCGACAGCAATAGAGAATTTACCGTCTAAGTCAGTAATGGTACCATTTGTAGTTCCTTTTACAATAACAGTTACACCTGGAAGAGGTTCACCATTATCAGTAACTGTACCCTTTACTTGTCGTTCTTGACCTATAGCTGATACTATACAGAGTGTATAAGCTATAAAGAGTAATAATAACTTTTTCATAAATAAGAAATAATTGAGCTTCGAGCGGAGTACATTGATACATTGCAATACATAACAAGTACTGTGAGAGATTGATAAAATTGGTTTTTAAGTTTTTATATAGACTATTTGATTTGTAAGTCTACAATATTACTCCTGCCCTTTCATTTTTGGTTTTTTGATTTAACTAAATGTGATTGAATAAAAGAAAGTTAAGATGAGTCAAAATAAAAGAATAGTTGTTTCAAGAATTGTGAATTTAATAATAGATTGATTTAAATAATTTAAAAACAAAGGCTAAAACAGCCTAAATCAACATAAATTTAATCATTTCATTAACAGGTAGATAAACATTAACAACATTACTTATTGAAATGCAAAATTACATTCTAACTGTACAATAAAGGCAACCCATAACACTTTAAATACGATTTTCATCAATTTCATCTTCTGATTGTTTTCATCCTCTTTCTTTATCAAAAAAGCACTATATAAAATAGTGCTTCTATTAAATGTTTTTTTGATAAAGATTAATTTATTGATTTTAAAATTATTTCATTTTAATAAGTATAAGTAGCATTACACATCATAATGAGATAGGCTAAGTTGTTTAATTAAGAGTATAAAAAGACATTGAATCGTTGTTAAAGTATAAGGTTCTAATTTTTAGCATCAATGTCTTTCATTTTTATTACTATGAAGTAATACTCTTAAAATTTCATAAACGAGTATACTAGTAAAGGCTTTAGATTTCTAGTATTAACACAAAAAAAAAGGGACAATCTTTCGTTTGTTACCCCTTTTTATTGGAATAGTGTAAAATGTTATATGCCTTTTTTATTCTTTTTTTCATTAAAGAACTTTCTCTATTTCACTCTGTGCATATTCATATGTTAGTTCTTTTTTTGAAGACTTTACTTTGTTACTATTCAATACTAATGCAGCACTTTCACCTAACATCATTTTTAATACAAACTCAGGAACATTTGGTAAAAATGAAGGTCTATGATAAAACTTAGCTATTCTTTTTGTTGCTTCTTTATTCGTTAATGGGTTAGGAGCTACAGCATTATAAGCACCTTTAATATTTTTATTTTCTATTGAATGAATAATTAATCCAACCACATCTTCTAGACTTACCCATGACATCCATTGTTTGCCATTTCCCAATGGTGAACCTATTCCAAGCTTGATGGGTAATGTAATTTTATTGAGGGCTCCCCCTTTCTTAGATAATACTACACCTAATCTTAGTTTGACTAATCGACTACTTGTACAATCATCCATTGCTTTTTCCCATTGTGTTACTACTTCCGCTAAAAAGTCATTACCTGCAGAAGCAGATTCATCCACTAATTCATCTCCAGTATTCCCATAGTAACCAATAGCTGACGCACAAACAGTAACTTTAGGTGGTTTATCTAATGCATTTATCGTTTTAATCAGAAGTTTAGTAGAATCGATCCTACTCTTCAATACTTGCTCTTTAAATTTGGGAGTCCATCTTCCTTCTCCTATATTTTTACCCGCAAGGTGTACCACTACATCTACTCCTTCAAAAGCTTTGGAGTCAATAAAATTATTCTCAATATCCCACTTGAAACGAGGAATAAAATTTTCAAAACTTTCTTTCCTTGATAACCAAACTACTTCATTTCCTTGAGCTATTAACTTCTTGGATAATTCAGACCCTACCAAACCAGATCCTCCTGTGATTAATACTTTCATTGTATTTCAATTTTTACTAACAATATAACTAATTATTGAACATGTTGTTTTGCAAAAAATCAAATACTCAGTAAGTTAGGGTATTAAAACATTTGACTTCCAATTCTAAACAATAAACTTTCAAAAATGATTAAACGTAACTTTCTAGGAGTTATACTTTTACTCTTATGCATGTGTTTCGAAGTCTTTGCACAAGAAACCTTCACAATCAACGGAGTAAGAGATGACCGTAGTAATTACTATGCATTTACGAATGCGACACTTCACGTGTCCCCATCTCAAACAATCAAAAATGCTACTCTCGTTATCAAAGAGGGAAAAATTGTCAGTGTAACCAAAGAGGGAACTGTACCAAAAGGAGCTGCAGAAATCAACACTGACGGTAAACACATCTATGCTTCATTTATTGATGTAAATTCTCATTATGGCATGCCTGAAGTTGATAAAGGTAGTTTTTGGTCTTGGACAAAACCTGAAAATATTGGTCCTCAAAATCCAAAAGCTTATAATGCCAATGATGCAATTAAAGCGAATACTTCTGCAGCTGAACTTTTCAAAGAAGATGAAAAGAAAGCGGAGGAAATGCGCAAAATTGGTTTTGGTAGTGCTTTAACGTATTTACCAGACGGTGTTTCAAGAGGTACTTCTTCGTTTGTCACTTTTGGTAAAAGTAGAGCAAATGAATTAATATTAGAAGACCACGTTGGAGCACATTATGCTTTTGATAAAGGTTCTTCTACTCAAATGTACCCTGTGTCAACAATGGGTTATGTCGCTTTACTTCGTCAAACATACTATGACGCTCAATGGTACGCTGAAGGTGGAAAAGAACAATTTACCGATTTAACTTTAGAAGCATTTAATGCTACTCAGAACCTTCCTCAATTTTTTGATACAAAAGATTTATTTGATCTTGAAAGAGCTGCAAAAGTGGGGAAAGAATTCAACAAAAAATACATCTATGTTGGGAATGGTGATGAATACCAAGATTTAGCAACTTTGAAATCAATCCAACCGTCATTGATCATTCCATTACACTTTCCAAAAGCATTTAATGTAAATGACCCAATCGATGCAATGAATGCTAATTTTTCAGAGATGAAACATTGGGAGTTAGCGCCTTCTAATTTGGCGATGCTTGAAAAAGAAGGTTTCCAATTTGCCATTACAGCTTCTAAAGGAGATGGTACGGCCGCTTTCTTCAAAAATTTAAGATTAGCTGTAGAGAGAGGTCTTTCTGAAGAAAAAGCACTAGAGGCATTAACAGTTACTCCTGCTAATTATATTAATGCATCAGATCGTATTGGTACCTTAGAAGTAGGTAAAATTGCCAACTTTATTATTACATCAGATAATATTTTCTCTAAAAAAGGAGATGTTTTAGAAAACTGGATTCGTGGTCATCAATTCATCATTAAAAATTGGAATACGGATAATTATATTGGAGAATATGCATTGACTATAAATGATCAAAAATATACACTAAAAGCATCTGGAGATAATCCTTCTTCTCCTAAATGGGAAGTAAACCTCAATGATTCTACGAAGTTAGATTCTAAAGTAACGATTCAAGAAGGTATGTTGACGTTATCTTTTGCAAAAGATACAGTGAAAAATGCTGCTTCAATTCGCCTTTCAGGTTGGGTAAATACTGACGGAAGTTTCAGTGGTGAAGGAAAAGATACTGCTGGAAATTGGGTTAAATGGACTGCTGTAAAAGCTGAAAATTCTTCAGAAAAAAAAGAAAAAGAGGGTAAGAAAAAAGAGGATTCTCCATCTGAATTAGGTAATGTAATTTATCCATTCAGTGCTTACGGAAGTACAGAAGTAGCGCAACAAGAAGATATACTAATTAAAGGTGCTACTGTTTGGACAAATGAATCAGAAGGTATTCTAGAAAATACAGATGTCTTAGTAAAAGATGGGAAAATCGTTAAGATTGGAAAGGAGCTTAAAGGCAAAAAAGGTACTAAAATTATCGATGGGAAAGGAAAGCATTTAACTTCTGGTATTGTTGATGAGCACTCGCATATCGCTTTATTTAGTGTGAATGATGTTGCGGTTATGTCTTCAATGGTAAGAATGGAAGATGTTGTCAACCCGAATGATGTTGATATTTATCGTCAATTAGCTGGTGGTGTTACATCTGCTCAACTACTACACGGTTCTGCTAACCCTGTAGGTGGACAATCTGCGATAATCAAATTAAGATGGGGTAAAACAAATCCTCAAGACCTACTTTTCCCAAATGCAAAACCATTTATCAAATTTGCTTTAGGTGAAAATGTAAAACGTTCTAGCTGGCCAATGTCTCATCGATTCCCTCAGTCTAGAATGGGCGTGGAAGCTGTCTATAAAGATGGTTTCTCGAGAGCAAAAGCATATGACAAAGCACAAAAAGCATATGAAGGTAAAGGTCCAAAACCTAGAAAAGATCTTCAGTTAGAAGCATTAGCTCAAATCTTAAATGATGAGCGTTTTATTTCTTGTCACTCTTATGTTCAATCGGAAATAAATATGCTCATGAAAGTAGCAGAAAGTTATGATTTTAGAGTCAACACATTTACACACATTTTAGAAGGTTATAAAGTAGCGGATAAAATGAAAGAACATGGTGTAGGTGCTTCAACTTTCTCTGATTGGTGGGCATATAAGTTTGAAGTTTATGAAGCTATTCCTCAAAACGCCGCTCTAATGGCTTCTCAAGGTGTCACAGTAGCCATAAATTCTGACGATGCTGAAATGGCGAGAAGATTGAATCAAGAAGCTGCCAAAAGTGTAAAATATGCTGACATGTCAGAAGAAGAAGCATGGAAGATGGTTACATTAAACCCTGCCAAATTACTTCATATTGATGATCAAGTGGGATCAATCAAAGTGGGTAAAAGTGCAGATTTAGTATTATGGACTGATAATCCACTTTCGATTTATGCCAAATCAGAATATACGATGGTTGATGGTACAATTTATTTCTCTCTTGAAAACGATCAAAAATTAAGAGAAGCAATGAAAACAGAACGTGCTCGATTAGTTTCTAAAATGCAGGAGGCTGTGAAGAATGGTGCTAAAGCAAAAGATGTGGCACCAAAAATTGAGACACATTTCCATTGTGATCACCTTAATCTTGACTAATCAAAAGGTGATTAATAGAGTTAGTTTATTTTGACGAAGCTTAATTGAATTAAAATGAAAAAGATATTTTATATATTTTCTATAATCTGTAACCTGTTGTTTTCAGTAGATATTTATGCACAGGTTCCTACTCCTGCTAAGGCGCAAGAAAAAGGGATTATTTTAAAAGGAGGAGAAATCCATGATGGGGAAGGTAAAGTTATTCCAAACGGAATTATTGCATTCAAAGATGGAAAAATTACGTATGTGGGTGATAACTTTTCTGATGCTTCTTATGAAGTTATCGATATAACAGGTCAAAAGGTTTATCCTGGGTTTATATTGCCAACTTCTGAATTGGGATTAGTAGAAATTGAAGCTGTCTCTGCTTCAAATGATAATAGAGAAACAGGTAGAATTAATCCTGAAGTTCGCTCTGTTATTGCTTTCAATACTGATTCTCATGTAATCCCTACTGTCAGAAGTAATGGCGTTTTAGTAGAACAAGTCATGCCTACTGGAGGTACTTTTTCTGGTCGTTCATCTATTGTACAATTAGATGCTTGGAACTGGGAAGATGCCATTGTAAAAGAAAACGATGGACAGCATTTGCATTGGCCTCGTAAGTTTTATAGTCCATCATGGACTAGCCCTGAAAAAGGATTAATCATTTCAAAAAATTATGCAAAACAAGTTGATTTGATTGAAACAACATTAAGAGATGCTAAGGCTTACAGTGAAGGTCCGTCGACTGCTGTTCCAGATTTTCCATTGGAAGCTATGAAAGGTATTTTTTCAGGTAACGAAAAACTATACATTCATGTGGATGAAGGAAAAAGTATTATTGAAGCAGTTAAAATGGCTCAAAAATATGCGATCAAAAATGTAGTAATTGTAGGTGGTGCTGACGCATGGTTAATTACCGATTTCTTAAAAGAAAATAATATCCCTGTATTACTTACAGATGTTCACAGTTTACCATTAAGAGAACAAGATGATGTGGACTTACCTTATAAAAGGGCACATTTATTACATCAGGCGGGTGTATTGGTTGGGCTAACACACTCTAGTGCTTCTAATTCTAGAAACCTTCCATTTTATGCGGGAACTGTTACTGCTTATGGCGTAGAAAAAGAAGATGCAATCCGAATGATTTCTTTTAATACTGCAAAAATTCTAGGAATAGAACAAAAATTTGGTTCTCTAAAAGTTGGTAAATCAGCAACTATTGTAGTCAGTCAAGGTGATATTCTTGACATGAGAACAAGTAAAGTTAATCATGCTTTTATTGATGGTCGTACAATTGATCTCAATAATAAGCATACAATGCTATACGAGAAATTTAAAGAAAAATATAGTAACTAATTTGGTAAGGGGTAAGAAGGAAGTTAATGCTTTTTGAAGTATTCTGAATGTACTTTATATTTACATTGAATTTTAGATTAAATAAGAAGATACGTCATAAAACTTTCTTCTTACCTCATTCCCATTATACCAATTAGATGTTTACGTTTAAACCTGCCATCGATAAAAAATCAAAGCATCCCATTATCCTTATTCACGGCGCCTTATTTAGCAGTGAAGCTTGGACAGGAAATTTCATGGATTTTTTCCCAGGAATTGGTTACGATACGTATGCTATCAACCTGAGTGGTCATGGTAATCGAGGAAGTAAATTAATGCTCAACTTTTATGGACTTGACCAATATGCAGAAGATGTAATTCAGTTAATCACTACATTACCAGAAAAGCCTATTTTGATAGGGCATTCGATGGGTGGACTTGTGTCACAATTAGTCGCTCAAAAAGTGACATTAGAAGCGTGTGTATTATTGGCTTCTGTTCCACCTTATGGTGTCTTTCGTAGTATGGCTGAATTCTTTATGACATCACCTATTAGTTGGGGTAAATTTGCTGCTTCTACATTATTCCCTTTTGGGAAATTTATCGATTCAGAGCCTCCTGTAGGCATTTACACTACCGTTCCTCCTTTAAAAGTCAGACGTCATATCAATAAAAATACGCAAAGAGAATCTCTAAGAGCAATGCTTGAAATGATTATGCGTGACTTTGAAATTGATGCATCAAAAGTAACTTTTCCGATGCTTCACATTGGTTTTAGAGATGATAAAATCATTTTTCCTGAAGACATCGAAAAGACGGCAAAATTTTACAATCAACCTTCTAAGATTTTTGAAGGAATGGCTCATGCATTTATGTTTGAACCACAATGGAAAGAGGTTGGTATTTTTATCCAAGAATGGCTAGATAATACTATCTATAACAACTAAATTCTTGAATCTGAACCTAAGACTTCACCTTCTTTCTCATTATAGAATTTTAATATCTTAATTAAGTCTTGCTTATCTCTATATTGGAAACCCGTTTCCTTCATAAACTCATGTACCATTTCTCTATACCCTCCAAATAGATTCAAGAAATCTTTTTTCTTTGCAGGAAGATCGATAATTTGTTTATTATCAAGAAGTAAATATTTCGTTTCTTTCAGCTTAAAACTATAATAAACATCTCTATTGTGATACGTATTATTAGGGAGATTACTTCTCGTTCTGTTCACTTCACGTTGTAATCGTTCTTGCTCCATAAACGCAGATGATCTATGAGCTGTTTTTAATAAATAAGGATAAGTAATAAAACCAACTTTACCTGGTACTATAATTTCATAAATTCCCGTTGCAGGGGATTCATCTCGTACAAAAACTTCAGCAGCATTAATAAAATGATGAGGTACTACTTTATCTTCTTCACCTTCTTTTTCTGCTTTGACGTGTGCATCAAAACGAAACTCAGCAATTTGGTGTTGTTCAAAGATTTGGAAGGTTGTATCTAACATCCCTTCACCTCCATAAAATTCTATATTCTCTATTTTTAGAAGTTCAACTTGATCTCTTTCTAAATCATACAATAACGGCACATCATTGATAACTTTTCCATCTTTAAGAACAATAGTTCCTACTTCCCATTGAGAATGAAAAAATACCATACTATCTCTTTCAACATTTGCTTGATTTTCAAGATCTAATGCAGCATTATGTACCATATCATGCTTTTTCTTTTTTTGTTTCTTCTGAGCATGAGTAGTATTTATGTATACGAATGACAATAGTAGTATGAGTGAGAGTTTGTACTTCATTTTATGATCTTGATTTCATTTCATTGTAATAAATTAGCTCCTATTAAGTTCCTATATGTTGATGAATAATACAAATTTTTACATAAAAAAAGAGGTTGAACTATTCATAGAACAACCTCCTTTAAACACGTTTATTTTAAAAGCGTAACGTAATATCTTAATTAGTAAGACTTAGAAATATCGATAAAGTCTCTTGATACTAGAGAAGCACCACCAATTAAACCACCGTCAACGTCAGGTTGAGCGAATAATTCTGGAGCGTTGCTTGGCTTAGCTGAACCACCATATAAAATTGGTGTAGCATCAGCTACTTCTTGTCCATACTTTGCAGCTACCATATCACGAATATCTTTGTGCATTTCTTGAGCTTGGGCTGAAGAAGCTGTTTTACCTGTACCGATAGCCCAAACTGGCTCGTACGCTAAAACTACTTTACCAAAGTCCTCTGCAGAAAGGTGGAATAAACCTTCTGATAATTGTTTTTCAACAACTGCTTTTTGAGTACCTGCTTCACGCTCTTCTAACACTTCACCAATACAGAAGATTGGTAACATACCATTTGCAATTACAGCATCAGTTTTAGTTGCTAACATTGCATTAGATTCTCCAAAGTACTCACGACGCTCAGAGTGACCTAAGATCACATAGTCGATACCATAAGAAGCTAATTGAGCTGCAGAGATTTCACCAGTATAAGCACCTTTTGGCTCAGTGTAACAGTTTTGAGCACCTACAAATACATTTGCAGCGTTACCTACCAATGATTTTACTTTGCTTAAATGAACAAAAGGAGTACACATAATTACTTTAACGTCAGATGGCGTCTCGTCTTTAGCCATGTTTACTACTTCTGATGCTAAAACTTCAGCGTCGTCCTTTAAAAGGTTCATTTTCCAGTTACCTGCAACAATTTTTTGTCTCATGATGTAAATTTCTTTATAAGATGAATTTTTTTATTCAGTCGCGAATATACATACCACTCTTAATTTTCAAAATGAGTTTCGTCATTCTCAACAGGTAATAAACATATTAATTGTTATTGAAAGTCTTCAAATTAATTAATTCATATTAAATATTACTTACATCAATTTACAATTTTCCATAATATGGAAAATGAGTTTCATTTTGAAACTTTTTATTTATTGGTACAATAATAAAATAACCATAAACAGTTGATTTATAGTTATTTGCATATACATTACACTTATGGCATAGTAAGTGAATAAGGTAAAGTGGGTAAAGAAACATAGGTTAGTCACCTATTGTATGGCATGATACACCAGTAACATTAACCAGCTGTGGAAAGACACTTGAAAATTTTCAAGTGTTTTTTTTTGCCCAAAAATAAATTCTTTACAAATGTATACTTGGAAATTAAATAATATAAATTACATTTGTTTACAAGATTGCGTTAGCAATTAATCGCGAACGTAACCTCTTTCACTATTAACAATCTGACAATTGTTTATATACTACTAACTATCTAGAAGGTTTTCCTTTGGATATCTTCTTTCACTATATCATCTAATCCTTAAATAACTAGACATTCTTAACTCCCCTAAAAGAATAATACAAAAAAAAGGCCACCCAATGGATAACCTCTTTCACTATATAATCTAACTACTGTCTATACTACTTTTTATCATTCTATCTGTATTCTATAACGATACTAGTTACTATCATTACTGTAGAATTCTTATTATTTTCTATCAAAATATAACTTTTCAACAGACTGAAAGCATCACAAAACAATAATAGACAGCATTTTATATATTTATAATTGAATATATGAAGCAAAAAAAAAGGCTACCCAATGGATAACCTCTTTCACTATATAATCTAACTACTGTCTATACTACTTTTATCATTCTATCTGATCTTTATAACGGTATTATTAAGTTTATGTATTGATAAATTACTTTTCTATTTTATCAAAATACTCCTATTTACGAATCACTTTTACAAAAGATAATGGTTAAAAAAATGAGTAAGTCAATATTCCCTGTAATTGAGAAATTAGACTTACTCATATTTAAAATTTAGGATAATAAATTGTTTATGATAGAATTCCCATATCAATAGATCAAATCAATATTCTTTACAATAAAGTCTTAAATGATTTTACATTATTATCACATAAATAACGTATTATGTAAATTCCTTTTAAAGAATTTAAATCAATTTTAGCCGATTGACTAAGATTTTCTTTTTGAAATAACATACGTCCGTGGAGATCATAAATTTGTATTGATACCTCTTTATTTTCAGGATTTTGAATAGATAATTGATGAGATGTTTCCTCTACAAAAACTTTTAATGGATTAGTTTCAATTTGTATTTCATTTCTTAACCTCGAATTACTTGCTTCATTATAAATAAAGTTGAGATCATATAATGCAACCATAGAAGGTGTTAAAACTGTTGACGTTAGGTTGAATACACCGGCATTTTCAACTTCAAAAGTAAATGTTGCATTTCCATTTCTTACTTCAGTATCTTCTTGATTTATCGTATTTGTTGAAAACTCACCTCCATCTTTTATTGTTAGTCGACTACTTTTATTGACATCATTATTTAGAGTAATCAAGTTAGAGTTTTTCGCATCAAGTGATCCATAAAGGTTTACCTCTCCTTGTGCATTTGCGCTCAACCAATTCAATGAAGATCCTGTTATACCAAAATGGTTATTTACTTTTATAGTTGAATTTTCAGAAACATCAGCAATAACTTTCTTTTCTGATTTAAAGAGATAATTCTGATCTGTTTCAATATAAGATTGATCTATATTCAGATAGCAGGTATCATAATTTGCATCAAAATACTTGATCGTTAAAGCTTTGATTTCACCAATTCCTGCCATTTGATTATGTATTAATGGTAGTTTCTGATAGATTCTTGCATTTTTTGAAAACTCAGCTCCTTTGTGGATATTACCATCCACAAAGATGTCTCCGTCAATTTTTAAGATCTTATCAAAACTTGCATCGTGTCCAATCTTCAACGTTGCATTTTCTTCTACTTTTAATCGCTTTGCAATCACTAAATTTGTATTGCTATTCAAATTGCTGGTATCCACAACTACTTCAATATTTGAAGGAATCACAACAAAATCATCTTTAGTCGGTACTTCATTTTCCCAGGTAGTGTCTTCCGACCAATTACCACTTTGAATAGCTTTATTTACCTTTGGTGCTAAAATTTCTTGAAAATACATCCCACATACTCCAAAAGTACCATCAGGTTCCACAACCCATTTACCATCAGAATATTGATAAAACATTTCTGCAGGGTATTCTACTCCTTTTTCAAAATTAAACGACTTTGTATCTGTACTGTACAAACTCCAAATGAAGAAATTATTCCATTTTTGAGCAATAGCACAAGCAATGACTTTATCGTACATCTCTTCAACAGTTTTTAAGTTAGCAACTTGTTTATTGATTTGCATCTCATTAATACCAAACTCGCCTATCATAATTGGAGATTCATCAACAATTAAACCTGTAGCATTTGTATAATACTCTAAAATCTCGACACCTTTCCACATTCCAACAGGAAACTCATCTAATGCTTCTGTCCAGACACCATCATAAGACGACCAAGAATTAAAGTCTGTTCTAACATGCGGTAGAATATTCTCTGTTAAACTAGGAACATCAAGGTCCATCATGGTTAATCTTACATCATCAACTCTAGTCCAAAGTTTATTGATTTCAATACCATGTAATACTTGAGCAGTTGCATTTGGAAATTCTTCTCTCGCTCTTTCAACACCTCTTTGTCTTGCTTGGAAAAAACGTATCATTCCTTCAATCTGCTCGTCAACATTTTCAGGAATAGTGCTTGTATCACCTTCCCAATTAACTCCTTGTCCTCTTAACATCCAATCACCTTCCCAATTTTGAAATAAAAATTTCTTGTCAGTATCACCATAGGTTTCTAATATATACTTGGCTAACAGATAGTATTGTTCTTCTTGCTCTTTATAAAGTTGATTATAAGTATAAGCACCATATTTATAGAAGACTACATTTTTAATTCTTTGCTTTTTGGGAGAAATCCATAATACATGTTCTTTATAGAAAGGATCGGATAATAACTCTTGATAATTAGAGTCTTTCACTACATCCACCAAATCATCTGAACCATCCCATTGCATATTGAATGGATAAGATTTTTGCATATTTCCAGGCTCGGCAGACACTTTTGATTTTAAAGTTTTTGAACCTAACTCTTTGTGTTTCTCTTTCCCCTCTCTCATGTAGGGTTCATCTGTAAAGTGATATAAACCACCCGTAAAGGTTGCTCCATACACTTCTTTAAAACTTTCATCAACTACATATCCCTTTGATGGTCTTTTCGCTTCTACTTGATCTAAAATATCATTGACTTCAAGTTGAGTTTCTTTATAAAAAGGACGAATAGTTGCACCAGTCATCACTGTGATCAAGAAATTTTCATCATTTAAATCCCTTGGATTTGATGCACCTTCTTTTAATCTAAATGTACTTCCATCTTTCACGACTAAATGACTTGTTGCGGCTGCATTTTTTAAAGATGTATCTTCATTATTAATCTTTCCTACAGTGACAAACCCATCATTTTTAACGATAAATTTACTGTTTTCTTCAGGGTTTTCATTTTTAGTCAAAAAACTTAAATTCCCTAGCATCATTATTCCTTCAGTAGAAACTTCTGATGAAGTATTATCTTCACTATAAGTATAGCTTTGACCATTTAACCCAAAAGTACCTTTGACATTCAAATAAGAACTTCTTAAAAAATTTACGACCAGTTTATCAACAGATTTAATAAAAAAGTCATTATCGATATTGATATAATGATGATCTATATTCAATTTTCTGTTCGCAGAATTGGCATATATTTTAATAGAGTGAGCATTGATTGCCCCATTTCCTGTAATGACTTGTGGATGTTTTTGTACTTCCACCTCTATTCTTGTATTATACAAAAATGGTGTATTGTTTTCATCTACTCCTTTATAGATTACCCCATCTACAAATAAATCACCAAAGACTTTTACTTTGTTTGTTCTATTTGATACATTATGGCCAATACTTAGAAATGCCTCATCCTCTACAGTTAAATCACTACACAATGGAACAACAGTATAGTTATTCTTATTCATTGTATCTAAAATGATTTGATGTCCTGCAGAGATAATTACATCATCTGTTTTCTGAGGAACTTCTCCATTTGACCAAGTTTGAGGATTGGTCCATAAACCAGATTGTATCGTTTTTACTTGTGCAGTAGTTAACAAAGAGAATAGAAGTGAAAAAAGTAATAATGATAATTGTTTCATTTCATAAAGTGTTTTGCTCCAATACTATTTATTTATCTATATATGCTGTTATATGCTGGATAAAAATCAAACTGTTCAGATTAGATTTTGAACAAAACAAAGGTGTAAAAATAACACTATATAAAGGTTGAGAATCTATTCAATTAGCTTGAAATATTATTCAAAGGGTGATCAATTATTGAACCTAACTTTGATATCAATGATTTGAACAGATATTATACTTGGTCAAGAGAATATGGAATATATAAAGTCTACTCTTGCAAGATTTTTCATAAAAAAAAAGAGACACTCCAAAGGAAAGTCTCTTTCTGTATTTAACTACTGTCTATACTACTTTTTATCATTCTATCTGGTTTATATAACGGAGATTTTATGTTGTAATATTTATAGATTTTGATTTAAAAATATCATTTTACGCCTTTTACACATTGTTATGATAAATTTGAAATAAAAAAAAGAGATCCTCCAAAGGAAAATCTCTTTCTATGAACTAACTACTGTCTATACTACTTTTTATCATTCTATCTGCTTTATATAACGGAGAATTTACATTGTGATATTTATAGATTTCGATTCAAAAATACCATTTTACGCCTTTTACACATTGTTATGAAAGATGTGAAACAAAAAAAAGGTCACCCAATGGATAACCTCTTTCACTATATAATCTAACTACTGTCTATACTACTTTTTATCATTCTATCTGCTTTATATAACGGAGAATTTACATTGTGATATTTATAGATTTCGATTCAAAAA
>NZ_JBSWYJ010000034.1:0-56118 GCF_056161045.1 Flammeovirga sp. AWQ4_249 | reverse complement strand
CATCAACGTGATCGATTAGTTCTTGTAACCAGTTTTCTAAAAATTTTTGATCTGATGAAAGCCATTTACCTACTCGATAATTTGTTGTGTTATTTTGCATGATTATAATTGTTTTTTTGTGTTTGGGATCTATTTGTTTGTCTAGATTCCGCTATTGATATGTTACAAATGTACGGGAGATAGAAGAGCTTGGTTTGTAAATTATTTAGTAGAATTAGTAAATTATTCAATATTTAAATGTAAAAACTAAACTTTAGTCAAAATATAAAATGGGGTAGTCTAATATTGATAGTCAAAACTTATCCAAAGTAGATGGAATGTATAAAAAAAACCGTTTAAGAAAATTGCTTCATATTCTTAAACGGTTTATCAATCTATAGAAATTTTCAAATACTATTGCACATTGTTGTCTGCATTAGTCATGTTTTGTATTGAATCTAATTTCCCTTGTAATAACGATACAATTTCAGGATGCTGATCAGCAACATTATTTAATTCTTGAAGATCATTTTCGAGATTAAATAATTGAGGTTTCTTGGAAAGGCCACCTTTTATATTCTTTGTTCTTTCCATAAAATTAGGTACTCTCTTTTTCTTTGGAATAGGTTGAATGTACTTCCAATTACCATGACGCATTGCAATTGAGAAACTTTCTTCTACCATAAAGTCTCGCCCTTCTTGAGATTCACCTAATAATGCTGGTAACATACTTTTCGAATCAATAGCGACGTCTTTTGGTAATTCTGTTCCTAATAATTCTGCAAATGATGCATAAAAATCTATATGTGAGAATGTAGCATCATTTGTTTGCCCTGCCTTAATTTTATTTGGCCAATAAGCAATCATTGGAACTCTAGTACCACCTTCTAGAGCAGAGTATTTACCACCACTGTAAGGACCTGACGGTTTATGATCACCAAGTAATTCAATTGCTTTATCATCATAGCCATCTGTAAGGACAGCCCCGTTATCAGAAGTAAAGATGACTAAAGTATTGTCTTCAATTCCTAAATCTTTTAATGTTTTCATCACTAAACCAGTAGTGTAGTCCATCTGAAGAATTACATCACCTCTGACACCCATCTCAGATTTTCCTTTGAATTGATCAGAAGGTAGTCGAGGTACGTGAATATCATGGAAAGCAAAGTATAAGAAGAACGGATCATCTTTATGTTGCTTGATAAACTCAGAAGCTTTACCCGCTAATTTTTCAGGGAAGTCTTCATCTGTCCAAAGTGCTTTTTCACCACCTTTCATATAGCCAATTCTAGAAATACCATTAATAATCGTATTTCCATGTTGTTTGTCTGCACCTTGACGTAATAATTCAGGATGCTCATTTCCTGTTGGACGATCAGAAATATTCTTTTTGTAACTCACTGTAATTGGATCATTAGGATCCAAGTTGACTACATGATGATTTTCAAGATAAACAGAAGGAACACGGTCACCTGTTGAAGGTAATAAGAAGGAGTAATCGAATCCAATTTCCAATGGACCTGGCTTCACTGCTGTATTCCAATCCACATTTCCATTCCCTAGTCCAAGATGCCATTTACCAACTACTGCTGTAGCATACCCTTCCTCCTTCAACATATCAGGAAGTGTTTTTTTGTTAGGATTGATCAATAGGGGCGCATCGCCTGGAAGAATCTGAGCTTTCTTTCTAAAGGCATATTCTCCTGTCAACATTGAATATCGAGAAGGAGTACACGTAGCATGTGGAGAGTGTACATCTGTAAATAGAATTCCACCATTGGCTAATTTATCAATCTCAGGAGTTTGTGCTCCTTTTAAACCATTAACTCCAATATCACCATATCCTAAGTCATCCACATAAAAGATGATAATATTTGGTTTGTCTGTATTTTTAGTAACGTCTGCTTTTTGTGCGGGCTTTTGGCATGCTACCATACCAGCAAAAGCAAGACAGGTTAATAATTTTTTCATTTTATTGCTCGTTTAGTTTTTCAATTTTCCATAAAGAATAATTGTCATTTGTAGAACTGATCACAATAGAAGCATCATCAGCATTAGATGTCGCTCTTAAGTAACGACCTGTCTCTTTATTTTTGATTAAATAATAACCATCATTTTGGTCAATAAAATCCCATTGTGTCCAGCTTCCAACATTATCAAGAGGTTTCGTATATAATAATGCTCCATCGACATTTTCTACTGCTCTGATAAATTTGTCAGTACCTTCATTTTTGATATGATAATACCCATTATTCTCTACCAACTTCCAATATGTCCAATCACCTGTACGATTGTTATATGTTTGTTTTACTTCCTGATTATCTCCTTCACCTACAACTCTGAAGTAATAGTTTGATGCTTTATTTCGAATACGAACAGTATCAACAGTATTAGGAAGACCAACATTGGGATCTCTTTCCCACACTCTAACATAATCTACTTCAGCTGTTGATAAATCTCCGATAGGTTGTGAGACAAAATCACCATCTGCAAAACTAGCACCTACGGATAACCATAACCATTCTTCAACCTGTGGAACCCATGCTCCAGCATAAGATACTTTTAATTCTCCATCATAATAGATTTCCATTTTGTCTTCTTCCCATAAAAGACCATAAACATGAAATCCATCATGAATGTTAGGCGTATCATATTTCTTAGTATTTGCCTTGTGGTCGGCACCGTAGCCATCAATGTGTACTACTGCTTTTGTCGTTTCACTAAGCCAAGCTGATTCAAAAATATCAACTTCAGCACCATCATTGGCAGTTCCGTCTACATTGCCTTGATGATGACCTTGTAACCAGAAAGCAGTATGATTGCCTTTTGATGTATCAGCAATTTTTATTCTTGCTTCTAGGTATCCGTATTTAGGTTGATATTTATTTCTAGAATCTACAGAACCGCAATACATCTTATTTGAAGTTACTTTAGAACTTTTCAACATAAGTTGCCCATTGCCATTTAACCAAGCGTGATCTTCTACCCAAAACCATGAACTAATGCCTAAATCAGGTCTCGGTGCTCTACTTTTTTCACTGACCGTTTTGGTCCATTTGGCAGTATCTAAATTTGTTCCTTCAAATTCATCAGACCAAACTTCAATCCATCCTTCAGAAGTATTAATTCTTCCGTTTGAAGAAGTGAGAAAAGGTTGATGCTGTTTCGTTTCTTCTTTTGTATCTAATTCATTAAATGTTGAACAGCTAATGAATTGAACAAATAATAATATGTAGAGTAATTTATTGGTCATATTTAAATAAAGTTTGTGGTGATTTAAAAGAAAGTAAATAGAAAATTTCCTTCTATTTACAATCTTCTTTTATTAGATATTCTGATTTGTATTGACTACTGAAGATGCACTTTCAAGTCCTTTTGCAGATGCTTTTACAGTAATACTACCTTTTTCTTTTGATGTTTGAAGAATTGCCATACACTTACCATTGAAGGCTTTTCTATGCTTTTCAACAAACGATTCTAATGAGGTAGGATCACCATTCCCAACTGCTTTTAAAATACCTTGTCCTTCTACTTCAAAGTTGACTAAGTTATTGGCTCTCGGGCAAAGATTTCCTTCTTTATCTAAAATAGAGATGGTTGCGTAAACAATTTCTTCACCATTGGCATTTGCTTCAGTTCTATCGAGATCAATTTGAATATGATGTGGTTTACCTGCAGTACGTTTTATAACTTCTTCAATAGCTTCACCATTTTCATCTAAAGCAACAACCTTAATTTCTCCTGCATGATAAGTAATATCATCCCATCTTAAACGGTAAGTATCGTATAGGTTTTTAGTATCTTTTGATTTAATACCCATGCTTTCACCGTTTACAAAAAGTTCCGCTGTAGTATAGTTTGTGTAAGCATGAACACTTACTTTTTGTCCTTCTTTCCAATTCCAGTGAGGAAGAACATGTAATACTTTTTCATTAGACCATTTACTCTTGTACAAATAGAAACGGTCTTTTGGAATTCCAGCTAAATCAATAATTCCGAAATATGAACTTTTCGTAGGCCACTCTTCATTGTAAGGAGTTGGCTCACCCAAATAGTCATAACCAGTCCATACAAATTCACCCATGATGAATTTATTTTGATCTTGCGCTCTAAATTCTCTGTCTGGAGTTTGTGCCCAGTTAGGGAAGTCCATATCAAAAGAATTAGAATGCAGGCTCGGTCTGATTTTATGTTTTCCCTCTTTGGCAGGGAAGAAGTATTCACCTCTTGAACTTACCGTAGAAGCTGTTTCACTACCATACATTTTCCATTCAGGGTGTTCTTTATGGAATTTTTGGTACTTGTTAGGTTTATAATTCCAACCAGGAATATCAACTGCGTCAGCTAAACCATTTTTGATGGCACCTTTCCAGTTGTTGAAACCAGCAGTAGAAGGTCTTGTAGGATCTTCTCTATGCACAATATCCGTTAAGAATTGGGCATTTTTGTAACCGTCTTCTTTCGTTTGCTCGCGGATTTCATTACCAATAGACCACATAATCAATGAAGGGTGATTTCTATCTCTATGCATTAAAGCAACAAGATCTTTTTCAGCCCATTCATCCCAAAGTTGGTTGTAACCATTTTCTGTTTTTGGCACTTCCCACTCATCAAACGCTTCAGCTACGAATAAAAAGCCCATTTTGTCCGCTAATCTAGCTAAATCTGGATCTGATGGATTATGGGTAGAACGGATAGCATTAGCACCCATTTCTTTCAATTTCTTTAATCTATGAATTAAAGCGGATTCATTGTGTGTAGCTCCCAAAGGACCTAAATCATGATGTAGACAAACACCTTTGAATTTCAACTCTTCACCATTCAAAAAGAAACCGTCATTATTAGTGAATTCAATTGTTCTGAAACCAAACTCACTATTATAAGTATCCACAATTTCATTATTGATCGCTACTTGAGTAATTACTTGATACAAGTTAGGAGTATCAGGAGACCATAATTGAGGAGTGTCAACTTCAATCTCAGCTGTATTTTTTGTTTCCCCTTTTGTAACTTTTACCTCTTTAGAAAATGAACCAACGCGTTGATTTTTAAATAAAATTGTGTGGATCAGTTCTACATTTTGGTTTTGAGTAGAAGCATTTGTAATAGATGTTTCTACTTTCACCATTCCATTTTCTTTGGTAATTGAAGGTGTTGTAATGAACGTTCCCCAATTTTTAATATGAATAGGATTTGTCTTTACTATACGTACATTTCTGTAAATACCAGCACCAGGATACCATCTTGATGATAATGGTTTATTTTCAAGGTGAACTTCTAAAAGATTATCTTTTTCAAATTGTACGAATTCAGTTAAATCAAATTCGAATGATGAGTAACCATAAGGCCATGTACCTATAAATTGTTTATTCAAATAAACTTTTGCGTTACTCATAGCTCCATCAAATTGAATAAAAATACGCTTGTCTTTATCCTGGTTTGTGAAGTGAAGTATTTTTTTGTAGAAACCTTTACCAATATGTGGTAAGGCACCTGTTCTACCTGTTCTTAGTTTAGGTACTTTGTCACCATCTTCTAATACCACTACTTCTTGCATATCAATGGTTTTGTCAAATTCCATTGAAATTGCCCAATCGTGAGGTACAGAAACTGTGCTCCAGTTATTGTCTAAAGTATCTTGATATTGAAATTGCCAGTTATCAGTTAGTCTGATTACTTCTCTATATTCTCTATCTACTTTTTCAATCTTCTGGCAGCCATATATAGAGAGTAGGAGTAATCCTAAAATCGTTATTAAGTAATGCTTTTTCATATAGTAGTGTAAAGCAGAAGGGGAGAAGCTTAACATTCTCCCCTTTTACATTTATATTATTTTTCAATCACTGAAACATTGTCGATAAGGAAATAACCTGAGTTATTATCTTTACCTTTATAAACATTGAAAGTCAATGAAGAATGACCTTCAGGAACAGTGTATTCAAAAGTTGTCAGTGCCCAATCATCACTTCCCGCAATCACTTCTTGAGTTTTGAAGTTATTGTCATTTGATGCTTTGATTGTGAATTTTAAATCTTTTGCAGAACCATCTTCCCATTTAGTATACATAGAGAAAACGTATGTTTTACCCGCTTCAACAGTGATAGTTTGGCTAATAGATGCCTCATCTTTCTTTAATCTACCACATTGAGTTCCTTCATAAGGAGCAGTAAACTCTGAATCTACGATATCTGCAGTACCACTGTTATATCCTTTCCAAGGTTCTGTATTTGTGCCTAAAGCACCTGTAGCTAAACCTTCGAAATCACCATTAGCAACAACTTCTACTTTTTCAACTGGAGGTTCAGGTTGTTCAACATCGCCAGTCTCAACTAAGATCACATCGTCAATCATGACAGTATTGTCTTTTTCACCACCTGGCTTCACAATAGTAATTCTAATTGTAGCCGTCGTTTCTGCAGTTTCGAAAGTGAAGTTTGCATTTGTCCATTCAGTAGCTGAAGCAAAGTTTTCGTTTAATAATTCAACTTTTCCACCATCAGTTACATCAAATACTCTGATGATACCTGCTGTTGTTGGAGCCTCGCCCCATTTAGAATGCATATCTAAAGCGTAAACTTTATTAGCTGAAACAGAAATTACTTGGTTGATAAAAGCACCGTCCCCATTGTTGTCAGTGGCTAATATAGCATATTGTGAACCAGTATGTGCCATTGATACATCGTTCATAAAGCTACCGTCAAATCCATACCAAGAAGATTCAGAAGAACTTGGGAATGTACCCGCAGTTAAATCTTCAAAACCACCGTCAGTGATTAAACCAGAATCAGGAACTGGATTAGGAGTCGGGTCTGGCTCAGTTACTTCACCTGTTTTGAATAATGATACTTCGTCAATAAATAATTCTGTTAAACCAGCGTTAGTATCATCATTTGTACCTCCTTTGTAGAATACTAAAGTAATTTTTGAAGTATTTTCAAGTGTTTGGAAAGATGCTGTAACATCAGCCCAATCAGTACTTGTAGATATTTCTTCTACATAAAGTTGAGGCCATCCACCTTCTGGCTTCTTATCAGCAGATCTATCTTGAACTTGTACTTTAATAGTACCGTCAGGCGTTGAAGCCCATTTTGTAGAGTAAGAGAATTGATAAATTGCATTTGCTTCAGCTTCAATATGTTGTAACATAGAACCACCATCTCCATTTTTATCTGGTTGGATTCTACCTGAAACGATACCTGCTTTTGCTGTTGTTGCATCAGTGAAGCCATTGTCATAACCACCCCATGCACCTTCTTCATTTCTGAATTCAAATCCACCATCAACTACTAAACCGTAGTCACCAGCTTCAGGAATAGTAGAGTTACCACTACCTGTTTCTAAGTTAGCATCATGCTCAGCGTAGATGATACCAAGATCCGTTAAGATGTCAGAATCTGTTTCGTAAATCGCTGAAATATGTAAAGCCGCTTGGTTTTTCGCACGACCACCATCAAACCATGCATATCTTTGGATATAATCCGCTTGGTCCATCATAGGAAGTAATTCTTTCATTAAATCCTGAGCTTGCTCTTCAGATCTTTTGTTGTTTTCAGGAGTTGTAGCATTCCAGTCTGCTAAGCCCATCTCAGTAATCCAAACAGGTCTTCCACCAAAGCTAGTACTCGCATTTTGGAAAGCTTCCATCCATTTCAATGGATCAATAGAATCTGTGTAACGATGCATACAGATGAAGTCAACTCTTAAACCATTTGCATCCGCTTTTGACATAAACTCTTGTAACCATCCACTATTCATTGCTGCAGGAGCAGGAGAACCTAATGGTACACCAACTGATTCTAATAAAGGCCATAATGCAATCGCTTCATCAACAGTCATGTGTGATTGATCTTCTTTATCTGGCTCATTAAAACCTAATAAATATTTGATTTGTCCTTGATCAGCAAGCTCTTTTAACTTTTCAATTTTTTCCTCAACATTATTACGACCCCAAATCATTGGAACGAATTCTACATTGTCTGGAATATCTGCAGGGTAATCAGATCCCCATGAATAATGCCAGTAAGGTTGAGATAAAGAGACACAGTTACTCCAAACATAACTTTTAGTTGTTTGTCCAAATCCTTTTTTACCGTATACGATTACTTCTTCCTCAACTTCTTCACCTGGAACAGGTCTGTGGTTGATCATATCATCCATATCACAGCTAGTAAATAATGTTGCTATGAAAGGAATTAATACAGATAATTTTAAAAATCTATTTTTCATTGTAGTATTTTTTTAGCGTAGATACTAGGGGATTGTTTCCCCTAGTATAAATTTTTGAAAGAATTACCAACCTGGGTTTTGTGTCAGGTTAGGGTTTCTATCCAATTCCGTTTGAGGAATT
Source organism: Flammeovirga sp. AWQ4_249 (assembly GCF_056161045.1). Classification (NCBI taxonomy): domain Bacteria; kingdom Pseudomonadati; phylum Bacteroidota; class Cytophagia; order Cytophagales; family Flammeovirgaceae; genus Flammeovirga; species Flammeovirga sp. AWQ4_249. The sequence continues at coordinate 47,792 of NZ_JBSWYJ010000034.1, read as the reverse complement.
GGCCACCAGTAATGCTTACTTTCGTTGAATGATCTGTCGTGGAAGATTACCTTATTTTCGAAGTCATCTTTCGCTGTTTCCCATCTCAATTCGTCGAAGTATCTTAAACCTTCAAATGCTAATTCTACTCTTCTTTCGTGTCTGATTTCATTTCTTAATTCATCTTGAGATAATGATGAATCAAAGTCAGGCATTCTTACTCTTCTTCTTAGTTGATTTAATGCATTAAATACATCTCCAGAAGGACCACTTAATTCATTTTTCGCTTCAGCATACATTAATAAAACATCAGCATAACGAAGGATCATAAAGTTTCTATCGCCATCTTCATATAAACCAACTTCTTCACGGATATACTTTTGGATACCGTATCTAGTTGCTTTTACATTGTTATCCCACTTGTCAGCATCTACCCAAGGCTCACCACCTCTAAGGATTGACATATCTAAACGAGGGTCTCTGTTTTCAAATTCAGCCCAATAGTCATAGATACTTAAACCTTCAGCCTCTAATTGTGCTTTTGTTTTTGGTAAACCATTTTCATCTGACCATGTAGAGAAAGGAGTTGCCTCAGGATCATCTTCAGGTCTTAAACCATTTTTAGTATAATAATCAAATACTAAGTTAGGTAGCACACCAAAGTGAGATTGAGGTTGTTTTTTGTAAGTACCAGAGAATTTCTCACCTGACTTCATGTTTGAAGCAAATTGTACAGAGAAGATTGACTCTGGGCTATTTTCACCTTCCGCAGAGAATAATAAGTCATAATCTGCAAGTAAGCTATGTTTACCAGAGTTCATTACTGCTTGACAATCTTCAACTGCAGCTTCATAAAACTTATTGTATAAGTTTACTCTTGCTCTTAAAGCCAAGGCAGCGTACTTCGTGATTCTACCTTCTGACTCACCATTATCAGGAAGTAAGTCGATAGCTGTTGTTAAATCTTCAAGGATTTGCGCTACTACTTCTTCATTTGATGATTTCTCAATCTTTGCTTCATCTGGAGAAACTACTGTTAAAATCAATGGTACATTTTTATATAACATTGATAAGTTGTTGTAGAATAAAGCTCTTAAGAATAAAGCCTCACCAATAGAAGTTTCTTTCAACGTTCTATCAATATTCATTGAAGGGGCGTTGTCTAAGATTTCGTTGGCTCTTCTGATACCTTTATAGTTATCGTTCCATACCCAGTTGATACGGTCAGTGGCAGGGTTATGCTGTCCTACACTGATATCCCAATAACGCATCCAAGTCCATTCGTTGTAACCATTGTCACTGATACAATCCAAATCTCTGTATCCTCTAGCATAAAGCTCTTCAGGAGTAAGACTCTCGTATGCCGCAGTAACTGCTAATTCCAAATGCTCTTCTGTTTGCCAGTAAGAATCTTGGTTTAATTTATTATTATCTTGTAAATCTAGGAAGTTGCTGCAAGATGTAAGAGTTGCGGCACTTAATAGAGTGATTATTGCTTTTTTCATGGTTAATACGATTAGAATGTGATGTTAGTACCAAAAGTTAATGTTGTAGTTTGAGGATATGCCTCATTTCTCGATTGGTTAGCATAACGCTCTGGATCCCAGTGGTCCAATTGTGACCAAGTGATTGGGTTCGTAGAGTTTACATAAAGTCTAAAAGTTTGAACTCTAAGTTTTCTACAGATATTCTCATTGAAAGTATAACCGATCTCAATGTTCTTTAATCTGAAGTAAGAAGCATCTTCTACCCAGAATGATGATACTTGCTCGTTGTTTGTGTTACCCAAACGTGGCTTAGAAGCATCAGGATTATCAGGAGTCCAACGATCCATCCAATCTGTTGTCCAGTTCATTAAGTTGTTACCAGAACCAGAGTGGTTACCAGTTGAACTAGAGTAGATATCTACATTTTGTACACCTTGGAAGAACATTTTCAAATCCCATCCTTTGTAAGCAACACCTAAGTTGATACCGTACATATATTCAGGGTTAGGATTACCAATGATCGTTCTATCTTGATCGTTAATTACACCATCACCGTTGATATCTTCATAAATCAAGTCACCTAGTTGAGGTGTTTGACCATCGATGTAAGGATACGTTTCTAAATCTTCTTCAGTTCTGTAAATACCTGTATTATTGTATCCATAGAATGAACCGATTGGTGCTCCTTCCATATTTACAGTTCTGTTGTTAGGATATTGTGTTTCACCTTGCATATCAATGATTTCGTTTTTAATCTTAGTGATGTTGAAACCAATGTTATATTCAATACCAGTATTACCAATTGAATTGTAATGATTTACTGCCAATTCCCAACCTGTGTTTTTCACACGACCAGCGTTTTGGTAAGCAGGGTTTGAAACACCTGTAGCACCTGGGATAGGTAATTTTAATAAGATATCATCCGTATCTTTCACGAAGTAATCACCTGTTAAAGTTAATTTATCATCCCAGAATCCTAAGTCAGCACCAATACCATAAGAAGTAGTCGTTTCCCACTTGATATCTTCATTCGCTAAATCAGTTACTGCTAAACCACCATTGTAGATATTATTGCCATCAAATGGATAGCCATCAGTAGGAGTGTATGACTGAGAGTAAGGATAGTAACCAATTTTATCGTTACCTAACTGACCCCAGTTTGCTCTAATTTTACCAAATGAAAGGAAGCTTTCAGTAGCATCTTCTAAGAAGGCCTCGTTAGAGAAGATCCAACCTGCTGACACTGCTGGGAATACTGCATAACGGTTATCAGAAGGGAATTTAGAAGAACCATCCGTTCTTAAGTTGGCCTCTAATAAATATCTATCATCGTAGTTGTATTGTACTCTACCGAATACTGATAATAATCTTGATTCGTTAAATGTACCATCAACTGTTGGGTTACTACCACCACCAATTTCTGTCAAGTCATTTGAAGGAAGGTCAGTTACTTTAACCTTTGTCCATCTGTGCTTGTAAGTGTTCATTGTAGTACCTGCTAAAACATTGATACCGTGCTTACCAAATTTCTTGTCATAATTTACAGTGTTCTCCCATTGGATAGTTTCATAAGAGTTTGAAATATCTTGTAATGAGTTTTGAACTCTTGTAATATCAGAATCGTTACCATCAGCATCTGTCATTTGGAAAGTATACTTATGCGCTTTGTTTAAAGCTTCTGTATATGAGTAACTGAAGTTTGTTCTGAAAGTAAGACCTTCGATTGGTTTGAACTCTAAATAAGGGTTGATTGTGTTCTTATTAGAAGTTGCATATTGTCTAGAAGCCTCAGTTGCGTAGAAAAGAGGGTTCTTTGTATTAATCTCGTAAGGGTTTCCTGAAGCTGAACCAAATGAACCGTCAGGGTTGTAAACTGGAACAAGTGGAGAAGAGTTTGCAATTAATCTCATTACACCTTGATCATCTGTATCTGCTGATTCTTCAGAAGATTTGATCGCACCAAAGAAGTTTGTACCGAAAGTAAATCCTTTACCTAAATCACTTTTTAAGTTTACTCTATAATTTAAACGTTCAGCAGATGTACCGTACATGATACCGTCTTGGTCTAAGTAACCTAAAGATGCTAAGTATTGTGTTTTACCTACTTTTTGAGATAATGATACTTGGTGATTTTGGAAGAATGCACCGTCTTTGAAAACTTCATCAGCCCAATCAGTATTTGCATAATGATATGGATCGATACCTGACTTTGCAATTGCAATTTCTTCGTCTGTATAAATTGGTGCTCTACCTGCATTTACACTAGCTTCATTTTTTAAAGTCATGTAATCCCATGAATCTAACATATCAGGAAGTACAGTTGCTTTTTGAAAACCAGCATAACCGTTGTATGATACTTTAAGTTTCTCTGTTGTTCCACCTTTCTTTGTAGTTACTAAGATTACACCGTTAGCGGCACGCGTACCATAGATAGAAGCAGATGCAGCATCTTTTAATACGGATACACTTTCAATATCTGAAGGTAAAATGTCTTGCATACTACCTGGAACACCATCAATTAATACTAATGGACTTGAATCATTCAAAGTACCATTACCACGAATTGTGATTTGTGCACCAGCACCTGGCTTACCACCTGATTGTGTTAACTGAACACCTGCAATTCTACCTTGTAATAAGGCTTCAGTATTGGTCACCGCTTGGTTTCCTATATCTTTTTCAGGAGTTACAACACCAACAGAACCTGTTAAGTTTTCTTTCTTTTGTGTACCATAACCAACAACGACAATTTCTGAAAGCAATTCTGTTGCTTCCTGCATCACTATTTGCATGTTTTGTTGAGTACCTACTTGAATTTCTTGTGCTTCAAAACCCATGAAGCTAAAAATTAAGTAATCTTCAGAAGAAACACCTAATATATCAAACTCACCATCAAAGTTAGAAATTGTTCCTTTAGTAGTATTTTTGATCTTAATACTAACTCCTGGAATTGGTTGACCTGCGTCGTCTTTTACAACTCCAGAAACTCTTTTGTCTTGTGCTTGTGCTGTTAATCCAGTAAGGATTAAACCAAGCATCATTAATAAGCGGAAAGAATGCTTAAACTTTTCTAGATAGAAAATTTTCATAAAAAAATGCTTTAAGATAATATCAAGTTTCTAATTCAATAAAGAATAAAAAAGCTCGATGATTCATTTCATTTAAAAGTGTTTTTGCAACGTTTATACAAATATGAACCGGGCTTGAGAATTAAGTTTGTCTGTTTTCGTCAAACTGTGATGAAAATGTTATTATTTAGTTAAGTATATGATAATGTGTAATTTATAAAATTAGCGATGGAAATTTTGATCAACCTTAATGCCGAAAATGGACGATATATTGATGAAAATATCCAGGGGCAAAGATAATTTTCCCCCTACATTTGTTGCGTATTTGTGACGTTTATTTTGTTAATCACTTTATAATGTTTGTCAATGAAATTGATATCAAAACGGTTCTTTACTGTAATCATACTATGGTCACTCTTTTCTTGTAAGAGTGGACAAAATAAGCATAGTGTGACTTCAGACAAGGCACCCAACATCCTATTTATTATAGCAGATGACTTAGGTGCACATGATTTGTCGACAACAGACTCTAAATATTATGAGACGCCCAACATCGATGGTTTAGCAGCACAAGGGTTGCAATTTGATCAAGGATATGCTTCTTGTCAGGTATGTAGTCCATCTCGTGCGAGTATTATGACGGGTAAGTCTCCAGCAAGACATGGTATCACCGATTGGATTGGTGCTCCTGAAGGAGAAAAGTGGCGTAAACAAAAAAGGCATAATAAACTTTTGCCTGCTTATTATGAGCATAAATTAGATACTGCTTATATAACAATGCCAGAAGCATTCAAGGAAAATGGGTATACAACTTTTTTTGCAGGTAAGTGGCATGTAGGTGGTGAAGGTTCACTTCCAGAAGATCATGGTTTCGATATCAATGTAGGTGGTTTCCATGCAGGAAGCCCTAAAGGAGGCTATTTTTCTCCTTATAAGAACCCTAAAATGGAAGATGGTCCAAAAGGAGAAAACTTATCTATGCGTTTAGCAAATGAAACAGTAGATTTTATACAAGAACACAAGGATGATGAAAAACCTTTCTTTGCTTGTCTATCTTTTTATGCTGTGCATGGACCTATTCAGACTACTGAAGAAAAGTGGAGAAAGTATAGAAATAAGGCTGTGGAGCAAGGTGTTGATTCTACAGGTTATAAAATGGGTAAATTTTTACCGATCAGACAACATCAGGACAATCCTGTTTATGGAGGATTAGTTGAAACTATGGACGATGCTGTTGGTGTAGTGTTAAACTCATTACAAGAAATGGGCTTAGAGAAAAACACTATTATTGTCTTTACAGGGGATAACGGTGGCGTATCTGCTGGTGATAATTTCTCTACTTCTAACCTACCATTAAAAGGTGGAAAAGGATACCAATTTGAAGGTGGATTGAGAACGCCTTATATCATAAAGGTTCCTGGAATGAAAAATAAAGGGAGTCATAGTAATGTACCAGTTACTGGCACAGATTTTTATCCAACATTATTAGAATTAGCTGGTTTACCCCAATATCCAGATCAGCATGTAGATGGAATTAGTTTAGCACCAATTTTCAAAGGCGAGCAAACAGAAGATAGAGCCATTGTGTGGCATTACCCACATTATGGCAACCAAGGCGGTGAACCTTCTTCAGTAATTCGTTCAGGAAAATGGAAACTTATCCATTATTATGAAGACAATAGAGAAGAGTTATACAACTTGGAAGTAGATAATACAGAATCTAAAAACATTGCGTCGGATTATCCTTCTATCGTTAAAAATCTTAGCGATAATTTGTTTACTTACTTGAATGAAGTAGGAGCAAAATATCCTGAAAAAGACAATACTTGGACGCAAGAAGCTGAAGCGAAACACCTTCAGAAAATTAGAACTAAGAAAATGAAATCTCTGGAAAAGCATAGATTACAAATGCTTGGAGATGAATATCAACCGAATAAAGATTGGTGGGGTTCTCAAAGAATCGTTGACTAATTTTTAAAGCATGGCTAATAGTTTCACTTGTTAATAACTATTAGCCATTTTTTTACTCTATTTCTAATCGTGTATTTTTGACGCTATTACCATTGTTGTACTTATGAACAGACTTATTCTATTTATTTCGCTAATTTTCTTTACCCAAAATTCTTTTGCACAAACGAAAGAAGATTACCTCATCGAATACTTAAATGTGTCTAATGGATTATCGAATAATTCTGTAACAAGAGTTGTGAAAGATAATCTAGGACAATTGTGGTTTGGAAGTAGTGAAGGTATTGTAAAATTGGATGCACAAGGTTTTGAGTATTTGAAGCCTTCTAAACGTTATAATCAATTTTATAGTGAGGATATAGAGACACTTACTTTAGGGCATGATAATATCCTTTGGGTTGGTACTAAAAGTGGAGGTCTTTCCAGTTATAACATTGCTAAAGATCAGTTTGTAAGCTATAATCATCTATTTGAAAGTTACATTAAAGAAAATACTTTTCTGAGAGTAACAGCTTTAGCAGAAACTCAGTCGGGGCTGCTTTGTATTGGTACTTGGGCTAATGGCTTTTTTGTAATTGATCCAAAATCAAAGAAAATCGTTTTTCATCAGAAGCAAAAACGAGTGATTCAAACGATTCAAGAAATTAAAAAGGGAAATATCTGGTATGCATCCGCTGGAAGTTTATTTGAATTCAAAGAGGAAGAAAATAAATCTATAAGACATCCAATACAAGGACTCAATTGGATATCAAAAATCATATTTGATTCAAGTAGAAATGCATTCTATTTTGGAGTACCTAAAGGGATTTATGTTTATGATATTTCTAAGAAAAAGACCGAAAAATTAATCGTTAAGAATCAAGGAAAGATACGTCTGATCAATTCAATTATCTCTGATAAACAAGGTCGTTTATGGGTAGGTACCTGGAAAAATGGACTTTTTAGAAGTAACTCTGAGAAAACGGAATTTAAGAAAATCGACCTACTTCCAGAAAATGAGATCAATAAAAATTACGAGGGCATTACAGATATCTTTATTGATGACAATGGTGTAATATGGATTACAACGACTCATGGAGGTGTAGTTAAACTAATTGAAAACAGAGGGATTTATAAAATTGCAAATACCCTAAAACAGAACATCGGTTTCTCTGATAATAATATCAATAGTCTATATGTCGACTCCAAAGGGAATCAATGGATAGGGACTAAAAATGGTGGATTAAATTATAAAAAAGCAAAAGATAAAACATATCGTAAAGTAAAATCAGCCCAGAATATTGTCATTTCTTTTTTCAAAGAAATCAAAGGAGAGATGTACGTAGCGACTTCAAAAGGACTTTTTATTTTTCCTCTAGATAACCCTAATGCAAAACATCAATTTTTTGGATCTACGAAATTTAGAAAGCTAAAATCTATTTACTTTGATGAAGAGAAACATAAAATCTGGTTTGGATTGCAACAGTCAGGTTTAGCGGTTGTAGATAGTGAAAAAGCACTGAATATAGATCAAATTCATTATTTTTCTCCAGAAGAAAAGAAGAGTAATTATTTTACAGCAGATAGAGTTGAACATATCATTAAAGGTAAAAATAATCATCTATGGATTGGTACTTTTCAAGGATTATATAATTGGGATACAGATTCTAATACAGGGGAATTTATTGATTTAAAAACACAATTTGATTTTCCTTCAAATATCATTCTTTCCATAAAAACAACCCCACAACAGGATACGCTTTTTGTAGGTTCAGCTAATGGACTTTTAGTATTAGATAATACAACGGATGAATTAAAAAAGATAGCCTTCTATGATAAAAAATCTGGGCTGGAAAACAAATGTATTAACGCTATTATTTTAGATGATCATCAAAATGTATGGTTGGGTTTATCGAAAGGTATCAGTAGCTTAAATTTGAAAACGGGGGCCATCAATAACTTTACTAAGGAAGATGGAGTAAATGTATCTTCGATCAATTTAGATGCTGTTTATTATCATAAAGACTTAATCTATTTTGGTGGACAAAAAGGAATGTTAGTTTTTTCTCCTGAATTTATCTCTGCTCAAAAAACAACACCCAATGCCTATTTTTCAAAAATGTTTGTAGATAATAAATACATTCAAGTTGGAGATTCTCTCAATCATAAAATCGTATTAGACAATATCTTACCTTTTACAAAGGAAGTACAACTTTCTTACAAGGATAAAGTTATTCGATTGGATATCAATACTACGGATTATATCGATCAAAAGAATATCAATTTCTATTACAGAGTCAGTACAATTTCTGAACAATGGATTGAAAATCAACATGCTTCAAGTATTACACTAACACAATTACCGGCAGGTGAAAATATAATTGAAATCAAAGCTTGTAAAGCTGGAGAATGTGGTATTATTAATCAATTGATTATCAATGTAAGTCCTTCTCCTTGGAAAACGACTACCGCTTATATCATCTATTTGAGTATATTCTTGTTACTTCTTTTCGGCGTTTTCTCTTTCTTTATCAGAAAAGAAAAACTTGAAAATAAAGTGAGATTAGCCAATTTAGAAAAGGAAAAAGAACATGAAATTACGGAGGCTAAAGTACGTTTCTTTACAAATATTTCTCACGAAATTAGAACTCCTCTTACCTTAATCCATTCTCCTTTAGAAGAACTTTTAGATGAAAAAGATTTGCCTCAGAAGTATAAGTCAAAACTTAAAATCATCAATAAAAATGCGAGTGGATTATTAGTACTTGTAAATCAATTATTGGATTTTAGAAAAATTGAAAACAATAAAATAACCCTGTCTTATCAATATGTCTCATTAAAGAAATTGATAGAAAATAAATGTTGGGAATTCAAAGCTTTAGTACAATCTTCTGGTCTACAATTACATTTTAATACGGAGATTTCTGATCAGCAATTATATAAATTAGATCAAGAGAAAATAGAAATAGTTATCAATAATTTAATTTCGAATGCGATCAAATTTACACCGAATGGCAAAAATATCTGGATCAAATTAGAGGTTGATAAGAAAATTAAAATCCAAGTGAAAGATGAAGGAGTAGGCATTCCGAAGAAGGATATAAAATCTATTTTCCAAAGATATTATCAAGGGGAAAAGAAAACAGCTCATGAACAAAAAGGGACGGGAATTGGATTATCACTTTCGCAAAATATTGTAGAGCTGCATAGTGGAACAATTGCAGTGGAAAGCACAGAAGGAAAAGGGAGTACATTTACAATCGAATTACCTATCATTGAATCGGTAATGGAAATGACTACTTCTGAAGTCCACTTTAATGAAGAAGAAAAAAATACATTACTATTAGTAGATGATAACTTGGACATCTTAGAATACCTAGAATCTATTTTCCAAGATCAATATCATATTTTGAAAAGTGTAAATGGCCAAGAAGCCTTAGAAGTCCTTGAAAAAGAGAAAGTAGATATCATAATTTCTGATGTGATGATGCCCGTGATGGATGGTTTGACTTTCTGTAAAGAAGTAAAACAGAAACCTGAACTTTCAAGTATTCCATTATTATTATTAACAGCAAATGCAACAACTGAAAATGAATTACAAGGTTTAGAGTTTGGAGCCAATGATTTCTTGAGAAAGCCTTTTGTAAGTAAAGTGATTAAGGAAAAAGTAAGAAATCTCTTGGCTTACAAACAACAACTTTTAGACTTTTATCAATCACAATTAATTCCAAAAGGAAAGGAACTTCCGAAAAGTGAAAAAGTAGAAGTGATTGAAAAACCATTGACTGAGGATCAATTACTGATACAAAAGGCAGTCCAATATATTGAAGAAAATATTGATAATGACGACCTAAATGTAGAGCAATTAGCCAGTCATATGTGTATGAGTCAATCTACACTCTACCGTAAAATCAAAGCATTAACCAACAAAACAATTGTCGCTTTTATTCGCTCTGTCCGATTAAAAAGAGCAGCTCAAATGATCTTGGACACCAATTATAGTCTGAAAGAGATTGCTGAAAATGTAGGTATAAATGATTCCCGCTATTTTAAACGTGAATTCAAAAAGCAATACGGTGTAGAGCCTGACGAATACAAAGAACAGGCAGTAGTTTAAGTTGAAATTTTAATGAGAAACTCCATTCTAAAAGTGGAGTTTTTTTGTTTTTACAAGACTCCTTCCTAACTTCATTGCTCATCTTACTTTTTAATCGAAATTACTTTTTACACTTATGACTGATTACCAACAAACTAATATAGAAAAGCTAACGAGTGAATTTATTGAACTGACATTACCTCGCGAGCAATGGACACATGAAGCACATTTAATAGTGGCTTTTTGGCATAATATAAAATATCCCGCAACAGATGCATTAACGCTTATCAGAGAACGAATCAAGGCCTACAATGTTAGTATTGGCAATGAAAATACAGTGACCTCTGGATACCATGAAACATTAACGGTGTATTGGATGAAGCTTACTCGTAAATATATTCATGATCACCCTGATTTAAATTTGTCTGAATTAATTACATCTTTCTTAAAAAACGAATTGTCTTATAAAAGCAGTGCTTTTGAATATTATTCACGATACATCCTCTTCTCTCAGAAAGCACGTCAAGAATTTGTGGATGGAGATATTTGTTCATTGTCAACATTAGATCTTCAACCAACTAACTAATCATGACTAAAAAAGAGAATTTATCAGTCACATTTGGTTTATTTATCGCTTTAATGTGTATGTATTTTTATTTACACCATACTCCAAAACTAAAAAGTGAAGGAAAAGTAATTGTAACATTAGATAATGAGCAAAAAATAGTGGTTTTAAATGCGGATAAAAATGCAATAAACACTACACATTTAAGATATTCAATTAAAGGTAATATTGAAGGGGAAGCAATACTTCAAAGTCATAAAAAGTATACAATTCATGATGGTTTTGAATTGAAATATGACAATGATTGGTATACTGAAGAAGTAAAATTCGAAGTGATTCCTATCCAAATGTCAAGTGGAAATTTTGAAATAGAATATTGTTTTTATTCAGAGAAATTAAGCTTGTGGAGTCAATTCAAAAAAGAAATTTTAGAAGAAAAACTTTTATCAAATCATTAGTATTATTTAATGTAGTATGAAATTTATAGTCTTATTGTGTTTCTTATTTATTAAAAGAGGTTGGAATCGTTTACTTAGGATGTGATGATGAAAGAAAGTTATTAAAATAAATGTAATCTTGAATATTTAAATTAACTTTAGTAAAATTTCAACAACTACTTTTTAATCAACTAGCAACTATTGTCATGAAATCTTTCGTCACGAACTTGGTTTCTCCTTCTAAAATTGTCTCTAATTTAGAAGACGAGGAAACATCAATTAATACTTTTTCAATACTAGTTATATTCTCAGTATTCTTATCATTGATTTATACACAAAGAAATGTTGCATTTGACCTTCAAAATGAAGTTTCATTTTTTAGTGTATTGATTTATACGGTAGTTAGTTTTCTAGGAACTGCACTATACGTTGTCATGTATTCCCAATTATTATTTTGGTCTTTTGAAGCCAAAACATCGAATGTATCAACAACTTCTATTGTAAAAGTTATTTGTAATAGCTTGATTCCTTATGTAGTGGCTTTCCCAGTTTTGTACTATTTAATAGGTACTCCAAATGGATGGCTTTTACTTTTAGTTGCAATTTTTTGGTCAAAGTATCTTCAAGTAAGAATGCTTAAAAATTTGTTGGAAACCTCATATATAAGATCATTTTCTTTGGTTCTTCTCAGTACTTTTGTTGTGAATCTACCTTCAATAATGATCATTATCTATTTATTTTAATAAAGTTTTTTTTGCTTTAATATATATATACAATAGAAATAAAGCGTCATCAAAATTCCTAAAAAATTGATGACGCTTTTTGTCATACATTTATTACGCCCTTTTTAGAAGCAAGTATTTTTATTCCATTCTTCCATATCGTCAAGTAATTGTTTCTTTAAAGACGGTAAAACGGTTGTACATTGGGATGTTATTGGTTCTGTGGAAAGTTCCTTTTCAGAATATTCATAAGGAAAACAAGAAACAAATTCAGACACAAATGTATAATGATGTTTTCTTTGAGAAGTTGGTGTCATTTCAATTGACTGATCATCTATTGAGTTATAAGTGCCAGTTGTAATAATGATGGTAGCTTCCTCCTTGGATTCATCAATTGAATAAGCCTCGTAAGTACCGTTTTGATACAAAAGTAATTCAGTTTGATTTTCGCCTTCCGATAGAATAACTGCATCAACAAAATTTGAATTTTCACCTTCTTTACAAGCTAAAAGTGAAGTAAGTGCTAAGAATAATATGATTTTTTTCATAATTAAATAGTGATTGTGGATAAAAGAGTAACATTAGATTGAAACTAAAAAATGATAATTAGCTAAGTGATTTTATCCAGTTTAAAAAAAATGTAAAAGGTTATTTGGTAAAGTACAGAAATAAAAAATGTATGACGGTGTAAATGTATGACAATTTAATTTCAATTAATATATTTTGAGTTTTAATAAATGTAAATACTCATTTAATCAAAAGCGTTAAAATGAAAAGAAAACCTTGAGAATTGAATTTCCTGCTCTATCTTTGAGAAAATTGGTGTATATACTAAATACAGATGAATCTATTTATCAAAGCAAAACATTGGCAAATTTTTATTATTACGATTTGCATTCCTTACCTATTTAAAAATTACCTATTTGATTATATGATCATTCCAAATGAACCTTTTGAAGCTTCACTTAAATTTATTGCAGTGACATTTCTTCATACTTTTGGACTTTGGTTTTGGTTTTGGGCAAGTGGTATCGAATTACAAAAATCTTTACCAAATAAGAATAGACTAAAAATATGGAAGTTTAAAACCTCTTATTTCTCACTTTTATTTCTTTTGGGAAGTACTTTTATTGCTACCACTTATATGATTGATGGAGATGTAGGGTTGACAGAGGTTGAAGGTTCTGATCACTTGTTGTTGGGAGGTGTTATAGACTTACATTTATTGGTCATTTCTTTATCTCTGACAGTGAAAATACTTCTTTTCTATTGCATCTATTTTATTGCCAAAACTATTCAAAACGGAACTGAAAAACCAAAAAAGGGAGGGACATTTCTCAACTTTTTATGGATTACATTTTATCCTTTAGGAATATGGTTTATTCAACCTAAAATAAATAGGCTAGTACAAGAGAAATTTACACCTTTAAACTCAAATAATGAAAATATAGAAACAATATCATCTGAAGTATTAAAATAAATTATGATTGAAAAATCTATAAAGTATTACCTTTTTTTTATATGCATCTTTTTTCACGCTTGTCAAATTGAAAAACAAGAGGAAACAAATGCTATCTACGAAGATGAATTAGCAGACTATTATGAAGGAGGTTGTGATGTATTGATTCAAGATGTATCGAAGAATTTTGATCAACATGCTGACAATATTTTCATTGGTAACCTTACAAAAATTCAGAATTACAAAAATTACCAGCTTAGTACTTTTCAAATTACTGAGAATTTAAAAGGAAAGCATATTGGGGAAGTACAATTACTCCAGCTGACGACAACAAAGGTTAAGCTAATTGAGGGGAATACCTATTTAGTTTATGGAACACCTATAAGTTATTTAAAAAATAATCATCCAGTTTTAGAGGGAAATCGTCAAAAAGTGATTTCGGATCAAGAAATTATCATTCCAGTCACCCATATTTTACCACCATTGTCATTTTATCAAGATACTTTAAATGTAGCAAACAGGTTAACAGCTAAAAACACAGTAGAACTTAATGCACTTACATCAAGCCCTATTTTTTATGTTTATAGCGCGAATATTTTATCTCTTGATGCACTAAATGCTCAAACAATTTTGGAGTATTACAAAAAAAAGTGACCAATCCAATTAAGGTTTGATCACTTGTAACAATTATCTATTCCAATATGAAATCAAGAAACTTAACCTTACTAAACATTTAACCACTTCTTCATCAATAAACTTGGAAATTTTTATCACATTTAATTTACAATGTGAATATTATAAAGTGTTTGTTTAATTCTTTCGAAGCAATATTTCATTGGCAATTAATTTAAAGTAAACTAAGCAAGCAATGAAAGTGATCTTTTCCTAAATGGAACTTTACGAGATGTTCCTACTTCAGTCACTAAAACAGTAAAGTATACTTATGATGAGAGTGGTGATCGTATCGCAAAAGCTGTTCTAAAAGAAGTGCCAATTTATGGATCAAGTAGACTAGGTAGTTACAATGGCGAAGGAAAACAACATCAATTGGCCTCTTTCAAGAGAATTTATGAATATGCCAATCACTTAGGGAATGTTCTTGCAACCACACATGATAATGGTGAGATCAATACTTTATCTGATTATTTCCCGTTTGGCTTGGCAATGGAAGATCGTTCATTCCAAGAACCTAAGTATAGATATGGGTTTAATGGAAAAGAAAACGATACGGATTTAAGCAGTTCTCAGCTGATTCAAGATTATGGCTTTAGGGTGTATAATCCAGTGATTGGTAGATTTTTATCAATCGATCCATTGACTTCAACTTACCCTTGGTTAACACCCTATCAGTTTGCTAGCAATAATCCGATATTTGCTATCGACTTAGATGGTTTAGAGGCAATAAAAGCTTCTGATGCAAATTATCAGAAAACTAAATCAGTTTTAGAAAAACATGGTGCTGATCAAGTTAAAAGATTTAATGAAAACTATTACCTCCAAACTGTAGAAAGATCGAAATCAGGAATTAATGGTTTATGGAGAGCATCTAAAAATATAAATAAAGGTGAATTTTCTTCTGTTCTTGGTGCTGTAGTAGAAGCAATTGCAGCAGAAGAACTTACTTCATATTTTAAAGAAGGACTTAGTATTGTCCCATTTGCAAATAAGCCTGATTCACATGACGTTGAAACTTATATAAATCCAGATGGAGCTGATCAATATGATGTATTACTAACTGTTGCACCACACTCTCATACTTATACTACTGAGTACATGTATACCGGTGCTGATTTGAATCCTACAAGTTTAGAAACTGAAAGAATGAGAGGTCTATTTTTTTTTGGTTTTGTACCCCAATCAAGAACTTATAATTTATTTTTTGAAGTAAAACTTAGAAAACCTGAAAATTTAAAATTTACCCTTGATGGTTTTAATGATGGTATCAAACAACTACAAAAATCTCATAAAAGACATGGAGAATCATCTTACACAAAAAGAGGTGGAATTGCTGCAACAAATAGATATCTATTGTTAATGGATGAAGTTGGTTTTTATAAAATGTTGAAGAAATATGGACCAAAGGTTAAAGAAGGACTTGAAAAACTTGATGCTATTGGTGGTGGTTTAATCTTATGGCGAAATCTATATAGTGGATCATTTGATAAAACAAAGAAAATTGTTGGTGATGTTTATAAAGCTACTGATAAAAAATCCAAAGATTAAGTTATATATTTCAGATATGAAAAAAGTATCCTATTTAATATTAATATTTTTTATTAATCAAACTTATTGTATGGCACAAACAAAATTGAGTGAAGATTCTAGTTATTCTATAACAATTTTTGATAAAGATAAATTTAATACTGATTATTTACATCATATAAAAGAAGTAATAAAAGGTAATGGATTATCAGAAATATCAAAAATGCAAGATGCATTAGATAGTAGTGACAATGATTATATTTCTTTTTTAAATCACTTTTATAGTATCTCACATAATAGTGAGAGAAAATCTTTTTTGGCTAGCTATAAAGCTATAAAGTATAATGCCCAACAATCAGGTTGGGTTATTTCAAAACCCAAAGATTCAGATTTATTTTGGTCTATTGTTGAATATGGTCGATACTATTATGCTTCTTATTTTCAAGAAAGTTGGTATTGTCAACCTACAATACATTTTTCAAAAGATTTTTTAGAAAAAATATTTACTGAAGATCAAGCTGAGGTGTACTTTCAAAATCCAGCATGTTGTCAAAAAGATTACACCGGTTTGTATCATGGTTATATGGATTTTGATGTAGGAGGTTTTATGACTTTTATTTATCAACTAACACCAGAAATGGTATTGGAATTAAAAGGGCAAATACAAAAGAATAAACATAAAGTAGATGAAAGATTAACTTTTGAAGTTGAAATGCTTGAAAAAATATTAGATCTAACTATTGAAGACAAAAGTATTATCTTGGTGAATCAATACTTTGATTAATGAGATTATTTAATGGTTAGTCTTGTTAAGTGAAAGTATCATTACGAACACTGCTGATCACAACTGTTTTAAGTATTAAGGCATAGGTGTTACTTAGAACAATGCGCTTGATTAAGTTTTCAACTTATCACAAAATTACAAGCCAATATATCTAGAGGTAGATTGGCTTGCAATAAAATCTTAAAACACACTTCATGAAGAAATACAATAGAGAATCAAACCTCTGACTTTAGCTAAAGAAATGAAAACTGTCATTGCTCTACATAGGAGTGAAAGGGAAACTTACATTACAGCATCGCACTTCAGTCTGATATATAAAGAAAGGCATCCTTCAGCAAAATGCATTGTATACACAAGATTATTGAGGTGTCATGCATACAAATAGAATACAGTGGTATTCATTCTTTCTTAAAAATTGAGGATGAAATTTTTTACATTAGGTTTAAAAAAAAGTGACCAATCCAATTAAGGTTTGATCACTTGTAACAATTATCTATTCCAATAGGAAATAGTTAGAAATTAATCCACTTTTTCTTTTTAAATATATAGAGCATAGATGTGGTAATAAATATCATGATGCCCCACATGTAGAAATAGCCATATTTGAGAGTTAATTCAGGTATCAATTGGAAATTGGTACCATACAAACTTGTGATAAACGTAAGAGGAATAAAGATCACAGAGAATATCGTCAAAGTCATCATCACATTATTTAGTTTAGATGAAATTGTGGTATGATAAATATTCAATTGATCAGAAAGCATTTCTTTGAATGCATCCGTCATTTCCATGGCTTGTTTCAAATCATTGACCAACTCGCCATAAAAGTATTCAGAGCGCTCTAAAACAATTTCAGAGTCAAATTTGAATAGTTTATTGGCAGCTTCTAAGGCTGGTTTTAAATATCTCTTGAGTTCGTTAACTAACTTTTTATAAGTTATAATTTGATCAAGAATTTCTATTTCTTCTTCATCTGAAAGAATTAAATCTTCCAAATCATCGATTTCATCTTCTAACGTTCTCAATAAGATCTGATAATTATTGGTAATCAAATCCAATACACGGTAGACAAGATAATCAATGTTATTACTAACGATTTTCTTTTTCTTTCTTTTTATTTCTTGGATCAATGGCTTAAATATCGCAGTACTTTTCTCATTAAAAGTATACATGCAATTGTCCACAATGATCAAACAAAAATGCTCAGGGGTAATCTCACTTTTTATTGGATTATAATTTAATATTTTCATTGAAACAAAGAAAATATCATCTTCCTCGTGAAATTTAGGTCTGAGCGTGGTATCTAAAATATCCGATAGGAAATGTGTATTGATTTTTTCATGTTGTAATTGACGTATCAAGTCAACATTGTGTAAACCATTATACATAATCCATGTCAGTGAATCTCGATCAGCAAATTGATCAACATTTTTGATGTCTTTGATCTTTTTTTCTTCATAATGATCAGGACCAAAGTCGATCACATTAATCGAAGCATGACTTTTCTTCTGATCTCCATTATAAATTAATTCTTCAGGAGATACATATACATCCTCATTATGTTTATTCTTAGCGATCATAAGACTAGATTCAGGTGACTTGAGATTTTTGAGTTAGAAATTTATTTATCGTTTTACATCCTATAATCACGCTATTTTTGTGATTTCGTTTTATAAATTTCTGTTTGAAAAATATAAAATCAAGTTTTTTATAATTGAATCTGTTCAAAACAAAGTGGGTAATTTTGTTAAAATAAAGGGGATATTTTTTGTTAAAAGGAGGATATTTCGTTCAAAAAACAATCCTATATTGTCCATTTCAAGAATTTTAGGATTAAATAAAGAAGAATATCAAAAAAAATATTCAATTTTAACCCTAAATCGAAATGAATATTAGATTGTGAAGTTGACTTTTTAAACCCTTAAAAGGTTTTGTTTTTTTAAGCTTTTACTTCCTCTTAAAACGTTTTAATAATGAAGAAATTAAACTACTTATTTCTTGCATGCCTAGCCGTAATCGGGTGGAGCTGCCAGAAAAGTACTTCCTCAGCATCTTCTGAAGAAGAATTAACGAAAAAGCCAAACATCATTTTTGTTTACCTTGATGATTTAGGATATGGAGATATTGGTGTCAATGGTGCCAAAGGTGTGAAAACACCTAATATTGATGCACTAGCCAATGGTGGTGTAAACTTCAGAAATGGTTATGCTTCATCAGCTACTTGTACTCCTTCAAGATATGCTGCTTTTACAGGGCAATATCCATGGAGAAAAAATGCTAAAATTTTACCAGGTTCAGCACCAATGTTAATTGATACAACACAAGTAACAGTAGCTGGAATGTTAAAAGAAGCAGGTTATAATACAGCTATTATTGGTAAGTGGCACTTAGGTTTAGGTACACACGATAAAGACTGGAACGAGCATATCTACCCAGGTCCAAATGATGTTGGATTTGATCATTCTTATATTATGGCGGCAACACAAGACCGTGTACCTACTGTATATATTGAAAATGGTGATGTAGTAGGTTTAGATCCTAACGACCCAATCGAAATCAATTATAACGTAAACTTCCCAGGTCAACCTACAGGTAAAGACAATCCTGAATTATTGACAATGAAATGGCACCATGGTCACAACAGTACGATTATCAACGGTATTCCAAGAATCGGATACATGAAAGGTGGTAAATCGGCACTTTGGAATGACACTGATATGGCTGATCATTTCTTAGGAAAAGTACAAAAATATATTGAAGAAAAAGCAAAAGAAGATAAGCCATTCTTCTTAACTTATACAATGCAACAGCCTCACGTTCCAAGAACTCCACACCCACGTTTTGTTGGTAAATCAGAGTTAGGACCAAGAGGTGACGTAATCGTAGAAGCGGATTGGGCAGTTGGTGAGTTGATGAAAACATTACGTAAAGCAGGTATTGAAGAAAATACACTAATTGTTTTCTCATCTGATAACGGTCCTGTTCTAAACGACGGTTACTATGATGATGCAGTTGAAAAATTAGGAGAGCATGATCCTGCAGGTGGATTAAGAGGTGGTAAATACTCTTTATACGAAGCAGGTGCACACGTTCCTTTCATTACATATTGGAAAGGAAAAATCCAACCTTCTACTTCAGATGCTTTAGTTTGTCAAATGGACTTATTTGCTTCATTTGCTTCTTTAGTAGGTAGCGAGATGAAATCTCAAGATTCAGAGAACGTTTTAGGTGCTTTGATGGGTGAAACAAAAGAAGGAAGAGAGTCATTAGTATTAGAAGCGACTACACGTACTTCTTACAGAAAAGGTGATTTCGTTTTACTTCCAGCTTATGAAGGTCCTAAGGTAAATACAATGGTGAATATTGAGTTAGGTAATGAAGACAAAATTGCTCTTTATAACTTAAAAGAAGATCCAAAACAGATCAACAATATCGCAGAACAAAATCCTGAATTAGTAGCTTCATTATTAAAAGAATTTGAGGCAATCAGAGGAACTGACTATAAAAAGACTTCTAAGTTAGAATTGAAATAGACCTAGCTTATTGGTAAATAATAAATAGTAGCAAGTTAAAAGGCTTACGATTATTGGATTTTTCCTGTACATCGTAAGCCTTTTTTTGTTTTATAGTAGTGTGCACCACGAAGATGATCTCTATTAAGAAAAAAACATTTCGATTTAATTTGATTGGTCTCTTTCAAGGTTTATTTTTGCATGTTTTAAAATTAACATCAACAAAATTTAAAAAAGAGAATGAGTGTTCAATTATCTTTTCCAAGTAACGCTTTATTTGTAGGGCATAAAAACCCTGATACAGATTGTACTTGTTCAGCAATCGCTGCTGCCAACCTATGGGGTGGTACTCCAATTGTACAAGGTGAAATCAACCCTGAAACTGAATTTGTATTAAATCATTTTAATGTTGAAACACCAGCGTTTGAAGATAATTTTGCAGGAAAAGACGTTGTGATCGTTGATCATAACCAAACAACTCAATCTGCAGCTTCAGTAGTTGAAGCAAATATCTTATCTATTATCGATCACCATGCCGTACAGGATAACTTCTTCTTCCAAAAAGGACCTATCCATATCGATATGCGTACTACAGCTTCATGCTGTACAATCATTGCTGATTACTATGCAGATATGAACGTAGCAATCTCAAAAGAGATGGCAGGTGTGATGTTAGGAGGAATTTTATCGGATACATTAGGATTAACGGTACCTCATACTACTGACATTGATAGAGAAGTAGCAGCTATGTTAGCTGAAATCGCAGACGTAGCAGATATCGCTGCTTTCGCTCAAGAAATGTTGATTGCAAAATCAGATTTATCAAAGTATACTCCAGCAGAGATTTTAAACTTAGACTATAAAGATTTCATCTTTGGTGATATCAAAATTGGTTTCGGTGTTTGTGAGAGTTTATTAATTGATAAAGTTATCGCAAAACACGATGAGATTGTAGCAGCAATGCAAGAAAATAAAAAGAATGGTGGTTACAATGCTATCTTCTTTGCATATGTTGATCTTACAACAAACAACTCTGTTGTGATTGGTGCTGATGATGCTGATTTCAAAGTATTAGAAGAAGCTTATGGCGTAACGAAAGGTGACCTTGGTGTTGCTTTAGAAGGAAAAATCTCTCGTAAAAAAGATTTCATTCCTCCAGTTTCTGCTTACTATACTAAATAATTTTTGAGGGTGAAAGGTTAAGCTTTTCACCCTTTATTATCCTCCCCATTATTAAATATGCATTCAAAAAATCTACATAAAGAAGGTTATCACTTTCCAAAATTACTGGATGCATATCCTCCATTATCTACTTTTGTGATCAAAAACAAAGTAGGGAAGGAGACCATTAATTTTTCCGATCCTAAAGCGGTAATTGCATTGAATAAGGCATTATTGAAAGCCTATTACCATCTGAAATTTTGGGATATTCCAGAAGGTTATCTATGTCCTCCAGTTCCAGGCAGGGCGGATTATATATTAGCGATTCATGATTTGATTCATGCTACAACACAATTAAATGATCATCAAATCAAAGGTTTAGATATTGGTACTGGAGCCAATTTAATTTATCCTTTAGTAGGGAGAGGACTTTTTCAATGGCAATTTATCGCCTCCGAAATTGAAGACCAATCCATCAACAATGCTGTGGATATTTTAAAGAAAAATAAAATTAAACCTAAAGAAATAGCGGTTCGAAAACAATCTAATATCCATCACTTCTTTAAAGGTATAATCAGAGAAAACGATCGATTAGCCTTTAGTATGTGCAATCCTCCTTTCCATAAAAATAAAGAAGAGGCACTTAAAGGGAGTCAACGAAAAATTAAAAACCTTACAGGGAAGACAGCAATAAAACTAAACTTCGGAGGTCATAGTAATGAACTATGGTGTGAAGGTGGTGAGTTTCAATTTATCAAATCCATGATGAAAGAAAGCATCGAATTCAAAAACAATGTGGTTTGGTTTACTTCTCTTGTATCTAAACAAGAAAATGTACGTCCTTTGACAAAATTCTTAAAATCTCTAAAACCAAAAGAGGTAAAAGTTGTTGACATGGGACAAGGTCAAAAGAAAAGCAGGTTCATTGCCTGGAAATTTATTTAATAAATGAACAAACAAGAATTACAAGAATATCTACTAACGGATCAACTAAGGAACATAAGTAATGCGTTGTTTAATATGTATACACGTACTAAAGCATTTTACTTTCAGGTAACTACAACATTTACAGTAGCCAAAGATGGAAGATATGAAGTTTCTACACCTGAAAATTTCCCTGTTTTTACCCCAAAAGGACAAGGCTTTTTAGAAGACGGTGGAGATTATTATAGAGGTGAATTGCAATTAAGAAACTTAGAAGAAGAATCTGCAGAAGAAATGGCAAGAGAATTAATACATAAAACTTTCACTGCCGAATAAAATCTTCTATATTAGTACAAATTAAAATTGAGTAAATCCTATTCCTAGAACATTCAAAATGTTCAACTAAATAATATCAGGACAAGTCAAATTGATTCTGCTAATGATTTCAACAATTAACTAGCTACAACAAAATGATAAATTTTAAATTTATTTCGAAACTATCGGAGGATGAAGTGATACATAATTTAACTCGTAAAAAAGAGTTGAAAAAGTGTTTAAAACAACTTTACAAAGAAAATTTTAAGACCATAGAAGATATGGTGTCTAACTTATACGGCTCAAAAAAAGATGCCGAAGAAGTGTTCCAATATTCCCTTTCAAAGATCATTTGGTTATTAGAATCTGAGAATTATGATTTTAATTATCCATTGTCTACATATATTTATTCTTTATCAAGACAACTTTGGATTAATTCATTTAAAGCTTTTAATAACTTTACTTACTTTTCTTCATTGGCTTGTCATGAAGATTTTTCAGAAGAGCTATTAGAAAAATTACCTTTTCAAGATGATGATTTGTTGATGCATCGTGAATTAGCTTTAAGGTATACAAAACAGAGTAATAGCTCTTTTATTTTTAGTCCTTCTTCTATCAATACTGTAACAATTGATTTAAAAAGAAGAATTTCAAGTCTTCTTTAAAAACTTTTTATTCTTGAAATGAATGAAACTACAAGAATTACAAAATAGAATTAGTATTGAGGAGAATAAAGCTATTATTGCTATTGTTCAACAGAATATTAGAAGAAAAAAACGATTCAAAACGATAGGGAAATATTTACTTTATTTTTCTCTTGTCATCCTTTGTTGTGCTTCAATTTACTTTCCCTTAAAAGCCAATAAATACGTATTTATAGATACAAGTTTAGAGAGTTGTACTGATTTAAACAAAATCAAGAGACCTGGATTTGTTTCTTATACTATTGAAAGTGCTTTTTTCGAAATAAAAGACCATGATTTTAAAGAAGCTAAAGAGATACTATTGTACTTACCTAAAAGTGAAAACCGTGATTGGTTGTTAGCACTATCTTATGTTGGATTAAATAAGTTTGATCAAGCTGAACATACTTTTAGAGAAATAAAAAGAAATCAAAACCATCAATATAATTCAAATTTAACGGATCAGTTTTGTTTGAAGTTCTATACTTTAAAATTGAAACAATTCTATGTTAGATGGTTAGAGTAATGTTGCCTTCTTTATCAATTATTAATGATTTCCGTCATTATTTTTATTCAATACTATTGGTGTTTCTAAATCTCTTAAGTAGATTTGCAGCGTAACAAACTTAAATGTGTTGAAAACAGAACGCTTACATTACGTCTTACACTTGATCTGTGCAGGAGTGATCCTATTCAATGCATTTTCTGTGTCTTTATTAAAACTCGATTTAGAGATGCAAAGAGATTTCATCGCTGAAGTCTTTTGTATTAATAAAGACAAACCTGAAATGTCTTGTCACGGACAGTGTTTTATTGACAAAGAACTCCAAAAGGAGTCCAAAAAGCAACAAGAATCTTCTGAGACAACACACAAAGAAATTGTACTTTCTTTTGCGTACAATGAATCTTATGTTATTCCAGAATTCTTTAATCTTGTAGAAGAAGCTTCGTCCTCTTTTGTTCTAAAAGAGCGATTTATCCCTTCAGATGATGCTTCAAAAGTTTTTCGTCCCCCAATAGTTTAGACTTACTTTTTTTGAAATGTATCTAGCTTATTTTTATAAGCCTGCTACTTAACACCCTTTTTTTGGTTTTATCCCTAGATTCATAGGATTAAAAACCAGCTTAAATCATTATGTCTAAATTTTTATACAATGAAAAACTTACTTTTAACAATTTCATTAATCGCTTTTTTATGCTCATGTAATTCAAATGAGGAAAGTATTACACCTAATGACACCACTTTAGAATATACTATTGCAACTGCAGTAGACGCATCAAACAATTTTACATTAGCACTTCAGTCCACAAAAGAATCTCTAAGTGAAGGAGTCAATACCGTAGCATTTGTATTAAAAGATTCTTCTATTATCGAGCCAAATGGGCAATGGAAAATAACACCAATAATGACAATGATGCATGGTGAAATGTACCATATGCATTCTACGCCAACGTTAGGTTTTGATGAGCAAACAACAGGTGGTTCGGGTATCGGTCAGATCTTATTTATGATGCCTACAGTAGAAATGGGAAATTGGAAGTTAGAAGTTTCTTATACTAAAGATGATACAGAAATTGCCACTTGGGAAATGGAGATTACCGTTAATGCAGTAGAATTCTTAACGAATGATGCAGCCTTTAAAACAGTGATCAATACTGGGTATGGAGAAGGAGATGAATCATTGATCTTAGGCTATAATTTCTTAGAAGGTCAGCCTTCAATGGGAAGTAATGCCTATGAAATATTAGCTTTCAAGAGAATGCCTAGTCATGATCATATGAGCTTGGAAACTTATATTCCATTAAATAATTTAGAAATAGTTGTAACACCATGGATGCCTTCACCTTCAATG
Organism: Flammeovirga sp. AWQ4_249; assembly: GCF_056161045.1. Classification (NCBI taxonomy): domain Bacteria; kingdom Pseudomonadati; phylum Bacteroidota; class Cytophagia; order Cytophagales; family Flammeovirgaceae; genus Flammeovirga; species Flammeovirga sp. AWQ4_249. The sequence continues at coordinate 22,598 of NZ_JBSWYJ010000034.1, read as the reverse complement.
AATCATGGGTCTTCGAATAATACTGATCCTGTATTTATTTCTGAAGGGAAATATGAAGGAATAGCCAACTTCACAATGACAGGTGGATGGCAATTAAAATTAAACATCGAAGAAGAGGGAAATACTATTCTCGATGAGGAAGGTCAAACATTCTACTTTGAATTTTAATCCATGTCAAAACAACTAATTTTCAGTATACAAGTCCTCGTGGTTTGTATGCTGAATCCTTTTATTAGTTTCAGTCAGGACGCTTTAAAAACGATTTTTCTTGAAGAAGTTGAGATTGAAATGGACACAATTCCTGCGGACAACTATTTGCTAAGTGTAGACCAATACATGCAACAAAGGAATGATATTCAGTTAATCAAAAGAGGAAATTTTGCCTATGAACCGATTGTAGAAGGTTTTACTGATGGTCAAATTACAGTTGCCATAGATGGGATGCGTGTTTTTGGAGCATGCACGGATAAAATGGATCCTGCAACTTCCTATTTAGAGCCTGTTAACCTAAAAAAATTAACGGTTTTAAAAGAAAATGAATCGCAAATGTATGGTACTTCATTGGGGGGTACAGTGACGGCTGAAATGAAATACCCTGAATTGAAAAATGGTTTTCATGCTGGTACTCAAACGGCTTACAGTTCAAATACAAATGGATTTGATGGTAACATTTTCATTGAAGAGTCAACGGAAAAATGGGGGATTCGTTATTCAGGTGCCTACAGAAATCATCAAAGTTATAAAGATGGTCATGGAGAGATCGTAGATTATACACAATATAAAAAGCAAAATCATACGTTGACATCACGTTATTCATTTACAAAAAGTGATGAATTAACTATGTTGTTTATGTATGATCATGGCCAAGATATTGGATATCCTGCATTGAATATGGATGTGAGTTCTGCAAAAGCAATCATGGGAAATATAGGTTATTCAAAGCATTTTGATAAAGAACACCTACATCATTTAGAAGCAAAAGTCTACTTCAACGATATACATCATGTGATGGATGATACCCAACGTGAGAATGTGGCTATTCATATGGATATGCCAGGACAAAGTACTACGATGGGAGCTTGGTCTGCATTGCATTGGAATTTTGAGAAGCACAAAACGACAGCAAAACTGGATTTTTATAGCAATCATCTTTTTGCTGATATGACAATGTATTCTCCTAATGGAGGTGCTGATATGTACATGTTGACTTGGGGAGATATTCAAAGAAATGCCTTAGCTTTTTCTATAAATGATCAATGGCAACTTGAATCTCGATTAAAATTAATGACCAATATTCGTATAGAAACAGCTACCAGCGAATTGCAAAATGAAGAAGCGAAAAAGCAGTTTGAAACGGTGAATTATTTTATCGATGGTCCAAGAAATGAATGGGCAGGATCACTTTCAGGGCTTTTTCAGTATGATCTAACGAGTCAATTACAAGCTAAATTTGGCGTTTCTTATACTTCTAGAATGCCTTCAGCTAGTGAATTGTATGGCTTTTATTTATTCAATGCAAGTGATCGTTATGATTATATTGGTACACCTGATTTAGAAAATGAAAAGGTGACGTCATTTGATTTTACATTACAATATCAAGAAGATCTATGGGGAGTAGGAGTCAGAACAAAATGGGCCTTTATTCATGATTATATTGTAGGTATTGTGGATGATAATTATAGTAAAATGACACCTGATGCCCTTGGTGTAAAACGCTATCAAAACATTGATAATGCAAAAACATCACATCTTGAATTCTTTGCTTATTTGCAAATTCATAAACAATTGAAATATGATCTAAGCTTGGTAAATGAACATGGTTTTATTGATGAGTTACATTCTTCTCTGCCTTACCAAAGGCCTCTAACAATCAAACAGTCCTTAAATTTCCAAGTGAAAAGGTTTACAACGACATTATTTTATGAATATAGTATCGGGATGAAAGATCCAAGTGAAATTCTAGGAGAGCAAACAACAGATCCTTATCATCTTGTAAATTTGGATTTTACCTATGCATTAAAAATGTCAAAAATGAACTGCTTCATAGATTTTGGAATTCATAATTTACTCAATGCTTATTATGTAGATCCATTTGCTTGGAATGAAATCCCAAGTATTGGAAGAAATTTGAAGGCAAGTATAAGAGTTAATATATAAGAAAAGGGGCGATGTAAATCGTCCCTTTGTAAGTTGGAAGTTTTTTATAGAGAAAATATTATCTAGGCATAGCTTTACAATGTATAACTTTACCCGTTTTTCTGTTAAAGGAAACAAAGACTTGAGCATCATCGTTTACATCAATTCTGACATTAATCACTCCTGATGTGTAAATCAAATCTTTGATTTGAGCACTTCTTATGCCGGTTTGAAATTTACAAAAAAACTCTTCAGTGTCAAGATTGTATAAGTAAGTACTCTTTTTCCTATCATGAATACCTACCCAATCCTTTAAAACGTCTCTTGCTTGAACTTCTTCTAATCGATAATTGACATAGTTTTCTAACCTTATTAATCTATCCTCTTTGGCATTGAGTTCTTCAACAACAAATAATAGAAATAATGAAAATATAGTAGAAATTAATGTTTTCATAGACTTCTTAGTTATGTTCTTGGGTGTGTTTATATAACATATTTATTCATACATAAATTCTCATTTGTAATTAATTCAACCTTTGTTGTGAAAAATTACTTAAAATCATGTCTTCTAATTGAATAATGCTATGTTAATCTTTAAATAGTACAAATATAATTATATTGTGTTGGTGTAATAAAATAAATGAGTTTTACCTATAATATTTATTATTGAATGTAATAAGCTGGGTTTAACTTTTTTCTTAAATGAAGAATTTTGGATTGATATCTATTTTATGTACAACTAACATAATTTAAGATGATTTGTGATAAGCATCAATTCTTACTCATTTTTTTTATAAAACTTCTTCCATTCCTCTTATAAACTAAGACTTTTACTATTTTTGAGCAAATTTTATAAATAGAATGCCAACAAGAACGATCCCATTAGACAAAATCGAAGAATTACTTTCAGTGTTTGAAAGTAAAATTGTTTATCACGAAATAACGAATTCATATACATTATCTGAAGAAGGAAATTTTCAATTACGTTTACCCTGGAGTAAAAATCGAGAACTGAAGAATACAGGTTTAAAATACGTAATTTGTATTATTCAAACAGAAAGTGCATCAGTAGGACTTATTGATAATGGTCAATTGGTAGATCATAAAACTTTTTCGACGTATGCTGTACGTAAAAAACAAGGAAAAAGTCAGATTAAATACTTAAAAACCAGAGGGAAATCAAAAGCAGGTTCGAGACTTCGTTTAGCCAATACAATTAACTTTTTTGAACATATCAACGAACGTTTGACCACTTATTTTGAGGGACATTCTATTGAAAAAATTGCCTTTAGTTGCTCCAAAATTTTGATTCCCTATTTGTATAGTTCAAAAGTAAAATGCCCATTTGATAAAAAAGATGAACGCATTTATAAAATTCCAAAGCATTTACAAAATGCAAATTTTGAGGATCTACAGATGCTTCATAAATACTTAGAAAAAGGAGCATTTACGTTTGAAGAAAATGATACAGAGCAAGCCGATTTAGTGCTGTCAAAAATTTTTAAAAAAGATGAATAAATTATTATTAAGCTTAATTTTACTAAGCTTCACAACAGCTTTTGGACAAATTAAAAATAACAAAATGAAGGATACTTTCACGTTTGAAGGAAGAATAAATTTTGATGAATCGACAGCAAAAATTTATTGGCCTGGATCTTCAATTTCTTTTGAACTAGAAGGGTCTTATTTAGATATTATTCTTAGTGATAATGGAGGTGAAAGTGCTTATGCAATTATTATTGATGGTGTTGAACAAGAAAACATAATTCGACCTACTTCGTCAAAGAAGAGTTATCGTATATGGGAAAGTGTAAAGGAAGAAAAACACACATTTATCATTCATAGAAGAACAGATTATACTAAAGGGACAACAACTTTTTATGGTATAGAAACAGATGGGAAATTTGCGAAAATACCAAAGAAACAGAAACATATAGAGTTTTATGGAAATTCTATTACGGTAGGATACGCCAATGTAGACACAACGGGTGAAGATAATCCATATTATACGAATAATTACAAAGCTTATTCGGCACTTACTGCTAGACATTTTGATGCAGAAATGACATGTATTGCAAGAAGTGGTATTGGTGTTACAGTAAGCTGGTTTGATTTGATTATGCCTGAATTATATGATCGTTTGAATCCTAATGTACCAAATTCTCAATGGGACTTTAAGCAAAAAACTCCTGATTTGATCGTTGTCAATTTATTACAAAATGATAGTTGGTTATATCAAAATCCTACTAATGAAAATTACATCAAAAGAATAGGTAGATCTACACCTGACGAAAAATTTATAGTTGAACATTATAAGGTATTTATCCAATCAATTCGCGAAAAATACCCTAATACCAATATTGTTTGTGTAGCGGGATGTATGGATTTAGTGAGAGATGGCTCTCCATGGTATGGATATGTTGAAAAGGCTATCGAACAATTGAAAGACAATAAAATCTATACTTATAAGATGCCTTTCTTGTCTAAAGGAAGTCACCCAAATGTTGAGATACATAAAGAAATGTCAACTTTATTGATTGAATTTATTGATAAAAAACATCTTCTTTAACATAGAAAAATACATAGATTAAGACTGTATTTTTTTGAGATTCCTCTTATTAAAAGAGGGATTTTTTTTATTCATAAAGTTTATTCTTTAGCTTCTTTACATTAAAGCATAACTCAAAAACTGAAACGCACATGTACGGTATTGTAAACAAAGCTATAGAAGGATTGGTCACTGAAAATTTTGGAGAAGACAAATGGGAAGCGATCTTAAAGGAAAGTGGTGTAGACCATGATGTTTTTTCTGGAAATGAAATTTATGATGATTCCATAACTTTTGATCTTGCGATTGCAGCTTCAAAAGTTTTAGAATTACCTTTAAGTGATGTCCTCATCGCATTTGGTAAATACTGGGTGTTGAATACTGCCAAAAAACATTATGGATCACTGATGGATACTGGTGGAAATACATTGAAAGAATTCTTTGTGAACCTTCCCAACTTCCATAGCCGAGTAATGTTACTTTACCCAAATATCCAACCTCCAGAATTTGATATTGAGGATATCTCAGAAAAAGAACTCAAATTAAAATACTTCTCAAAAAGAGAAGGATTGACGGACTTTGTACATGGACTTATTCTTGGATTAGGTGAGGCTTTTGATATTGAAGTCCAAACCCACCTCATTCAAGGAAGAAAAGACGGTTTAAAGTACGATGAGTTTTCTGTAACGTGGTAATCAATGGATATAAAAGTAGGTAAAGCCAATTTAGATGTAAATCTCATTTCACCTTTCTATTTTTTAATAGATAAGGACATGACCATATTATCAGCAGGAAAAAGTTTGACGAAGCTTTTTCCTGATTGTGCTTTACAAAAACTTGAAAATATATTGAAAATGGCTCGCCCATGGAGTATCGAAATGGAGTACGAGCAAATCATTAATCAACTAAAAAAAGTATTCGTTTTCCAGAATACTGAAAGACAATTAGTTCTTCGTGGGCAAATCATTCATTTAGAAGAGGAGGAACAATTAATTTTCCTTGGTTCACCATGGATGAAAACTACAGATGAATTAGTCAAACACAAACTTGCACTTACTGATTTTGCCCTAAATGACCCTACACCAGATGCAATTCAACTCTTAAAGATGAATGAAATCAATCTAAATGAGTTGAAGGAAATGACCACTAGATTGAAAGCTCAAAAGGCTGATATTCAGGAAAAAGAAACCTTATATAGGGGGTTGGTGGAAAATGCCTCTGAGATGATCTGTAGTTGTGATACAGAAGGGAAGCTTTTGTATGTCAATCCAGCTTCTATGAAAATTACGGGTTATTCTGAAGAAGAGTTGACGGGTTCGCTTTTCTTTAACCTTATTTCACCAGCACAACGAAAGGAAATTACAAACCAATTTAAAAACCAGCTTAAAAATAAAATTGATAAGGATATTTATGAATTTAGTATCCTAAGTAAAGAAAAAAGGGTAGTATGGCTTTACCAAACACTGATTGCTATAAAAGATGTGGAAGGTGAGATCCAAGGCTACACTTCTGTAGGTGTCGATATTTCTTTAAGAAAAGAAATGGAAGAAACACTTGAGAATGCTCGTCAAAAAGCATTAGAATCAGCAAGAATTAAAGAGAGATTTATTGCTAATACTTCACATGAATTAAGAACACCAATGAATGCTATTATTGGTTTGTCTAATTTATTAGTGAAAACACCACTTTTACCGAAACAGCTTGAGTTTATTGAAGCTATTAGAACGTCCTCGGAAAACCTTTTGGTAGTGATTAATGACGTTTTAGATATTTCAAAAATTGAATCTGAGAAACTTGAAATTGAATTTATAGAATTTGATCTTCAAGAAAAAATATCTCTGTTCGTTCGTTCATTAGAAATTAGAGCTACAGAAAAAAATATTCTGCTAAATCATGAGTGGGACACTAATCTTCATGTAAATGTTGTAGGTGATCCATTTCGTTTGAATCAAGTTTTAACCAACTTAGTGAGCAATGCGATTAAATTTACAAACGAGGGTGAAGTGCGTTTGGAAGTTAAATTAGAGAATGAAGAAGATAACAAACAGTTTGTCGTTTTTAATGTAGTCGATACAGGAGAAGGAATTCCAAAAGAAAAACATAACACTATTTTTGAAGGGTTCTCTCAAGCAGATGCCTCTATTACTAGAAAATTTGGTGGAACAGGACTTGGTCTAACTATCAGTAAAAGTCTCGTTGAACTCATGGGTGGGACTATAAAAGTGGAAAGTGAACTAGGAGTTGGATCTACCTTTAGTGTTCGAATACCTTTTGAAAAATGTGATATCAAAGAAGTCAATGAGGATGAATTACTAATGCCGGAAGAGGTAGATTGGAGTGATTTCAGTGTACTTGTAGTGGAAGATAATCAATTCAACCAACTATTAGCGGAGAATATCCTGAATCAATGGAAATTGAATATTGAAATCGTAAACAATGGCATTGAAGCAATTGATATACTCAAAACACATACTTTTGATGTCATTTTGATGGATATTCAAATGCCTGAAATGGATGGTATCGAGGCAACACAAATCATTAGGGATAAACTACAAATTGCAACTCCTATCATTGCGCTTACTGCCAATGCGATGAAGGATGACTTAGAATACTATAAGCAAATTGGAATGAATTCTTGTGTGACCAAACCTTTCCAACAAGATGATCTTCAGAATGAGTTGTATAAATTATTGATCAAGGATGATGTAGTTGATGAACATGAGATTGATCTAAGTACATGGAAAGGGAAAAAAGTCCTGGTTGTAGAAGACAATGAATATAATCAATTGTTAGTAATCTCTATCTTAAAAGATTGGGGCTTAGAAGTTTCAAATTCTAATGATGGCTATCATGCACTCCAAGTATTAGAAAAAGAAGATTTTGATCTAATACTTATGGACATTAAAATGCCTAAAATGGATGGGGTGGAAACTACAAAAATTATACGTGAACGTCTAGGAAAGAAAATACCAATAATCGCTTTTTCTGCTCACCTAACAGAGAAAATTGAAGCTTCATTTTTGGATGTAGGAATGAACGGTTGTATTCCAAAACCATTTAAAGTGGGGCAATTAAAAAAGATGGTGCATGATATTTTCAACCTAAATAATACGGAAAGTAATCAAGAACAAAGCATCAAAAAACCTACTGAAAAATGGAAGGGAAAAAGAGTCCTTGTGGTAGAAGATAATATGTTTAATTTATTATTAGTGGTGAATATCTTAGAAGGTTGGGGGATGGAAATCACAACTGCAGAGAATGGTAAAGAGGCCATAGAAAAAGCAGAAACAGATGAATTTGATATTGTGTTAATGGATATTCAAATGCCAGTAATGGATGGTATTGAAGCAACAAAATATATTAGAAATAAATTAAACAAGGAATTACCAATTATCGCCCTTACAGCAAACTCGTCAGAAGAAGAACGTAAACTTTATGAAGTGACAGGGATGAATGCATGTGTTTCTAAGCCTTTTGATTTAGAAGAATTTGAGAATACAATCAAACAATTTTTATTACCTGACGAAAAAGAGAAAACACAAAACTGGAAAAATAAAAGAATACTTATAGTAGAAGACAATCCATTTAATATTTTACTTCTAAAAGGGATTCTTGAGCAATGGAAAATGAATATTGATGAAGCAGAAAATGGGAAACTTGGCGTTGATAAAGTAAAAGAGAATACCTACGATTTAATTTTCATGGACATTCAAATGCCAGAAATGGATGGAGTAGAAGCAACCAAAATTATACGAAATGAGTTGTCTTCAGAAGTCCCTATAATTGCTATTACTGCTAATTCAGAACCTGAATTAGTAGAAAAATATCTGGATGTCGGTATGAATGCCTGTATACCCAAACCTTATGGTCAAGAAGAATTACAAAAATCCATCATGAAGCATCTCTAATGACCGTGATTTACCCTTGAAAAGTGCTATAATTCGAAATATTTGGAAGTAAATCACAAATAATTTTAAAGATTCTCCAATATTCTGAAAAAAGGTATGTCAAAAGCTTTTTTTTGTACTCGCTATTTTAGTAATTTGTGAGCTAATTGAGAATTGACTTAAATCTTTTTTCAGTTATACTTTTTTCTTCTCATTATTTAGGGATGAAAAAAGGAATTCTTAAAGAATTAGTTTGAACAGAATATAATTTCAAAGTAGAAAAATAAATATGTCAGTACTATCTTTCCAAAAGCCAGATAAAGTAGTAATGGAAAAGACCGATAATGATAATAAAGGTCTTTTTGAATTTAAACCATTAGAAAGAGGTTTCGGTGCAACAATAGGAAACTCTTTTAAGCGTGTACTACTTTCATCTCTAGAAGGATATGCGATTACGGGTGTGAAATTCCCAAATGTCGTACAAGGATCATCAAAGATCAGCGGTATTATTGAGGAGGTTTCTGAAGTGGTATTAAACTTAAAACAAGTTCGTTTTAAGCGTTTCGCTGAAGAGCCAAATACAAAGATTACAGTTGACTTTAGTGGTAAAAATCAGTTTACTGCAGGTGATATTGCACAATATACTGAGGATTTTACTATCCTAAACCCAGATTTAGTTATCTGTAACTTGGAGACTGCTAGCCTTAAGATGGAATTAACAATCCAAAATGGTAGAGGTTATGTAGCTGCAGCAAACCAAGCTTTACCAGAAGCAACTGATGCTGAAGGTGTAATTCCAGTTGATGCAGTATTTACTCCAATCAGAAATGTTGAGTACCAAGTAGAAAATACTCGTGTAGAGCAACGTACTGACTACGAAAAATTGACGATCACAATTGAAACGGATGGTTCAATCGATCCTCAAGAAGCGTTACAAGGTGGTGCTAACATCTTAATTCAACACTACGCTCAAATCACTGATAAGGATATCACTTTTGAAATCCATAAGAGAGAGAACGAAGTGGAATTGGATCCAGCAGAAATCAAGAGACGTGCTATTCTTGAAACTTCTATTGCTGACCTTGAGTTATCAGTTCGTGCTTACAACTCATTAAAAGCAGGTGAAGTGAAAACTTTAGGTGATTTAGTTTCTCTTGAGATCCGTGACCTAATGAAATTCAGAAACTTTGGTAAGAAAACTCTTACTGAATTAGAAGAATTATTATCTGAAAGAGATTTAACTTTCGGTATGGACGTTTCTAAATACCGTTTAGGTGAGAAATAATTCATACGAATAAAAAATAAAATAGAAAGCTGATAGGAGAAATCTTATCAGCTTTTTTTAATTTAAAAGCATAAGATCTTCTGATGAAAAAGAAAATTAAGATTATTGAAGTACCTGATTTTGTTGAAAAACTAATAGCCGTAGTTTGCTTTTTATTTGTAGCAATTGGAAGTTTTGCAGATGGATTTTCAATTTCTGAAATGACGGCAAATATATTTATAGGTGTTGGATTTGCTGGTCTCTTAATTTATCAAAGCAGGGTTTGGTGGTTTCCATATTACGTAGAATGGAATAAAAAACAGATATATATTAAGATAACTGGAGGACAAAAAGGTTTCAAATTGAAATTTACAGAAATACAATCTGTTGTACTTCAAAAAAAGGATTGGATATTAAAATTGAGAAATGGGGAGACAATAGAAATTCCTATTGAACATTTGGATAGAAATGACCTTCAGGTACTACAAATGATCACAATGGAAAATATCATTGATAAGTTATAATGAAAAAGTATCCAATAGTTTAAGAACTGTTGGATACTTTTTTATACTGTTTTTCTTTTCACACTTTTTTTCCCATGCATGTACCAAATAATACCTGCAAATATACCTACTAAACCTAATGTATGATAGAGTCTAAAACCATTTAGAGTATAGGTATAAATAAACCAGAATACATCACTGACTATCGGAAGAAAGAAAGAAATGAGGGCAGCAAATATACCCTTGATTCTATAAGCTTGCTGTACCATAAATAAATGGTAGGCGATAGCAAGAAACGGAAATACACCAATTATAAAATTTAAAATGTAGTCTTTGAAACTTTTCATTTCATTATCAATTTGTTATGGTGTAATTAGTACAATATTAAACAAGTTGACAACTTTAAAGATTTAATAATTTTAAAAATAGAGACATTGCTGAGTAAAATCTTCAATAGATGTTGAGTAATATCACTATTCCTTATTGGGCCAAATGAACAACACTTTGGGCTAAATTGCCAATACGATAAAATAACACATTTACGATATTTGTATTAACAAAACAACGTTAATCATCGAAATATCATAACCATGAACAAAAAAACGCTACTACTTATTCTAGCTATCGTATTATTGACAGGCTTAAGTTCTTTCTTATTTACAAGAAAGGAAACAAATAAAATTACAATCAGACAATACATCCCAGCGAGAGTAGATAAAGTATGGGAAATTGTTGGAGAAGACTTTGGAGGAATAGCAAAAACAAATCCTAGTATTCTTAAATCAGAACTAATCAATGGCTATAAAGCTTCCGGTGAAGGTGCCGAGAGAGTTTGTCATTTTGATTATGAAGGCACTCAGTATATTCATGAGAAACAAGTGGATTTTAATCCAGAGGATTATTCTTTTAAAGTGAAAGTTTTCCATGTTCATGGAACACCGTTAAAAGAAAATGAAAGCTTCGCTGAATATAAATTAGTACCGAAAGATGCAAATACATGTGAGTTGATTTTTTCGTTTCAATATGAAACAACTCCATTTTTCTTAGGAGATATAATGAGACCTTTTATGCAAGAAGATCTTGAAGATTATCTTGTTGGTATTCAGCATTATGTATTAACTGGAGAAAATGTTAATCATAAAAATATAGAAGAAGTAAAACAAAAATATGATGTAAGTAGTTTATAGGCTAACATTATCAAAGATATTAAAAATCAGTAGTAAGTAAGGATTGAATAATAATGAACAAATTTATTCATTATCAAAAAAAAGAAAAACCAAAGACATTGTCTTTGGTTTTTTTATATACAAACCTTTAATAAGGTCAAGTAATTTTTTAAATCTTATTAGTTAAAGATATATCTTAAACCAACTTGCATTCTCCATCTAGAATATAATGAAGTATTATTTACGAAAGTTGAAGATCCACCTTTGAATTGGTATGTAGGTACATTACCATCACCGCCTTGCTCGTATCCAACAAAGTCAATAAATCTATCATTAGCTACATTTTGACGAACACCCCATGAAGAATTAATCATGTTGCCTAAGTTTTGGATATCTAATGAAAGCTGTAATGTGTTTTTCTTACCCCCAGTGATGAAGCTGAAGTCTTGTAAGATCTTCATGTCGATTTGTGTATACCAAGGAGAAACAGCACCATTTCTTTCAGCATATGTTCCTCTACGGCTACTTAAATATTCATCTTGACCAATATATGCTTCTAATTCTGTCCATTGTTGAGCTGCAGACTTCACTACATTACCGTTACCGTCTGTAATGTCAACTAATTGAATTTGATCAGGAGAATTTGGAACGAAAATTAAGTCATTTCCAAAAATACCATCTCTGTTCATATCACCTGCATAAGTGTAAGAGAATCTGTTACCTTGAGCAGCTTCCATGAAGAAGGCAATTGAAGTACCTAAGTTTTTCTTCTTACCATATTTCATTGCGTAAGCAACTGAACCGATTAATCTATGTTTTAGACCAAATTTAGAGTAAGATAAACCAGGACGGTTAGGATTACCAACAACAGCGTTTCTTTGGTAAGCATCCGCAGCAATTTCACCTGGGTTTGAAGTAATATCTTTTGCTTCAGAGTATGTATATGCACCCATTAATGAAAGACCAGACTTGAAATTCTTTTTCAATTGACCAGTTAAGCTATACTGGTAACCTTTGTTAGTGTTATCCAACATGATCATACCAGCATCTAAGAATGAGCTTTCAGGACCACTGATCTCATTGTCCCAAAGTACTTTATTTCTAGGTCCAGAAGCTGGGTAGATCTCTCTATTATCTGTACCAGTAGCTCTTTCTCTAGCTGAAGTCATATTGTAGTTTACATGCTGAACAGCCTTTAAATCTTTTGTGTAAATAGCTTCAAAAGTACCAACAATACCACCTGGTAATTCATGATCAATAGCAAAGTTTGTTCTCCATACTTGAGGGAATCTGAAATCTTCAGTAGAACCGTTTAACTGGAAAGTATAGAAAGGATCAAATTGTGTATTTGAGGCTTGATTAGAAATCCACACGAAAGGAATACGACCTGTAAATAGACCAGTACCACCTCTTAATTGCGTCTTATTCTCACCGTTTACATTGTAATTAAAACCAATTCTTGGAGAGATCATTGGCTTATTTGAAGGTAATTTAGTGATATCAACTCTTGCACTTTCATCATTTTGGTCTACCCAACCATCATAATCTAAAACTTGTTGGTTTTGTTGGATATCTGTTAAATAAATTGGCATATCCATTCTTACACCAAATGTTAAAGTTAGATCATCTGTAGCATTCCACTCATCTTGAGCATACAAAGAGAACTGTGCAACATTTACATCAACAGATTTTACAGGGGCACCAGTAACAGCATCTCTGTATCCTTGGTATCCACCGTATCCGTCAAAGAAACCATCTAATGATGACTGTAAACCAGCTACATTACCTGAAGTGTATTCATAACCACCAAAGAATGGATATCCATAACGTTGTAAGTTAAATGCATTTTTGAAACCAAAGTATTCAAAACTAACACCTGCAGTAATAGTATTCTTATTTGCATAAATTGTAAAGTTATCTGTGAATTGGAATACATTCTGATCTAAAACATTTTCAACTGAGAATTGCTCTGAACCAAAAGAGACGTAAGTTGTACCACCTTTTACAATATCAACCATTGGGAATGGCATCTCATTAGGAAGTGTTCTTTCGTCTCTAAATGCTGTAAAACCAATTTGAACTTTATTCGAATATTTATTTCCAAAACGGCTATTCAATTCCGCCATGAATGAATCAAAATTGTTGTGGATTCTATACCCTGAGTTTTGGAATTGCATAGTATTCACTGAAGGAGTACGTAATGATGGTGCAATAGCAATAGGGTGAGGTAAGTTATCTTTCCAAGAGGTCATGTGATTGTAACGGAAAGAGAAGGTATGAGACTCATTGATGTTCCAATCGATTTTTGCTAAGAACTTATCATTGTAAGTATCTAAATTGTAATTTTGGAAAGGACCTGTTTCATAACCGTACTGATCCATTAACATTTGGCTGATATCCATTAAATCTTGTTCTAAAACTCTAGAAACACCATTGATATCACCATTTAATGCCGCTTGAGCTTCATTTTCATCTTTAGCTGCTCTATAAGTTGTAGCAGGATCAGAACGTCTAGTAAATTCTGCGTTAGCAAAGAAGAAAAGTTTATTTTTTAAGATTGGACCACCAATACTAAAACCACTTTGTTGATATGATAAATCAGGGTTAGTGATTGTAGTACCATCTACTTGATCACCAATCATGCTTCCATTTCTGAAATAATGGTATAGTGTACCTTTGAATTCGTTTGTACCTGATTTAGTTACAGCATTTACACCTGCACCTGTAAATCCACTTTGACGCACATCATAAGGAGCTAAAGACACTTGAACTTGTTCAATGGCATCCAAAGAAACAGGTTGTGAGTTAGTCTGTCCACCAGGAGTTGCTGCATCCAAACCAAATGAGTTATTGAAAATAGAACCATCCAACGAGAAGTTGTTGTAAAGGTTGTTTCTACCGCCAAAACTGTTTCCATCTGATTGAGGTGTCAAACGAGTGAAATCTTGAGCTGAACGACTAATTGTAGGCATTACTCTCAAAGTAGTTTCGTTGATGTTAGTCATCGCTCCAGTTGCTTCAGAGTTTGCTAAACCATTTGTAGCAGTGATTTCGATTTCATCAAGTTGTTCTGCTTGTGCTTTTAAAACAACATCAAGTTTAAAAGTTTTACCTAACGCTAACTGTACGTCATTGTAAACAGTTGGAGTGAATCCAACATATGAGATGGTAATTTTGTAAGGACCCCCAACACGCATGTCTGGGATAAAATAACGACCGTCTGTACGAGTTGTTACACCGTAACTAGTACCAGAAGGGGTATGTACTGCTTGTATAGTAGCACCAATTAGAGTTTCACCAGCATCATCAGAGATTAGACCGCCAATAGAGGAAGTTGTTGTCTGTGCTAGTAATGAAGTACTGCAAAAAAGTAGTACTAAAAGAAGTTGTAAATAACTTTTCATTAGTTGATTAGAAAAAGAAGTTAATTAATGTTGCAATATTATTAATTTAACATTGTATTTTCTATTTCTTCATATTAACATGCGATTAAACATGTTTTGAATATTTACTAATATATCGTTATCTATAGTGTCATATTATCATTAAATATGGATCTCATTGAAACATATTTAATATTAAAGTCAAATTAACAACTGAATGAAAATTCACTTAATTTATAAAATTACAATAATTTAACAAATAAATGTAAATGTCATTTTAACAATTAAAACCAAACCTTAATAAGATTTTGTTATTTCTTTATACAAATGATTAAGGTCTTTTTGTAGTGCTTTATGATTACAAAACAAAACACCCGTTTGGTTCATAAATGAATTGTTTTGATTAAGAGGGAGATCATCCAATGAACATGTTGTAGCATAAAATTCAGCACTTTTGAACAAGGCAGAGGTGGCTGCATAATCCCACAAACTTCCACCACCGTCTTTCTTTTTGGGGAATTTAAAATAAGCGGCTTTAGAATTTGCTTCCAAGACCCATATCGCATTCATTCCAGCACCACCATAAGAAATGATTTTTGGTGATGAGTAGCCAAGACTTTTTAATTCACTAATTACTTTATCAAAATGAGAGGTTTGAAGAAAGCTCCTATCAAAAACTAATGTTAATCCTTCATCTGTGATCTGAGGATTAAAAGGTTCATCGTTTTTAAAGAGTCCTTTTGTCGGATGATTATAAAATAGATCATAGGTTTTAGGATTGAATAAAATACCTAAAACTGATTTTCCTTCTTTTGTTACCAACGCAATATTTATACAATATCCATCTGTTCCTTCTGTAAATGGGAGAGTACCATCTAAAGGATCAATACACCAAAAGTAGTCTTTCTCAAACCTAGAATTATTGTCTATTGCCTCCTCTGAAAGCAATCCTAAATCATATTTCTTCAAAGTAGGGTTTAAATAGTGAAGAATGATTTCTTGACTTCTTAAATCGGCTTCGGTCAAAACTTGAGCAGCAAGGTTTACAGCATCTTCTTTCTTTTGTATAGAGAGATTTTTGAGATTAAAAGATTGAATTGCTTTACCAGCTTCTAGAGCAGCATCAATCCCAATTTTTAATAATTTTTCGAGGTGTGAATGTTCTAAGTACATATTATGAAAGTTGCTGAATCACTTTTTGAGCTAATTTTTCACTGTAAGAGTTGATTTTCCAATGTCCTGGGCTCCAACCTTTAAGGAAACGGTGAAAATCAGTCCATGCAATGGCAAATAGAGAAGACCATTCTTGAATGACCTCTTTAGGATTAATATCTTGATGATAGTGTTGAATTGCCTCTTTTAAATAGGTAAAGTATGTCGTTAGAATACGATCCTCATATTTTTCACAATCTTCTTCTGACATACAACTTCCAACAAAATAAATAAGATCTTTCATCCCAATTCCGCCACCAATATATTGGAAATCAACTGCAGCTACATTTTGACCATTTTCAGAAAAACAGAAATTCGCCAATTTAGCATCACCATGAACGATAGTTTTAAACTTCGCCTGATTTAATTGGTTATCTATTTTCTTAGTAACTTTTTTTAAGGGTAAATCATCCAAAGCTTCTAATTCATCAGGTCTTGTAGCCAAATGCCAATAAGTTCCTATCTCCCATAAACCTTTTGGATCAGTATTTAAAAAACGAGCATGGAAATAGGCCATCCAAGAAAGACATGCATTGATCTCAGTCCAACCCACTTGATGCAGGCGGGCAGGGTAACCACTTTCATCCAAGTCCTCCATGATAATTAATACATCACCATTAAATTCATCATATGCAAGACAAGTCGGTATTTTCATATTGTCATCACAAAAGCGACTATAATGATGATACCAATTGGTCTCTACTTCATAAGATTTTACCTTTCTAAGGTGAGAAAAATCTGTATTCCAACCTCGAGGATGATTTTTTTGTTCAGATAGTTGAACATGTTTCACAATGATGGAATCATATTCTTTTCCATCTACCTTATATCTTTTGATACTGCCATATCCACTCCAAAGTTGTTGAATCATCTCCACCTCTTGAATACTTACAGCATCAATTAATTCTCTTATTTTCTCATTAATATTCATAGCCAAAACGAATTCAGTTTTTCACTTTTCACTTTTCACTTTTCATTCTTCACTTTTCACTTATCCTGTGATTATTTTCTTTTCACCCCACGAACAGCTTCTTCTGTCCAAGGATCATCAGGCCAAGAATGTTTCGGGTACCTTCTTTTCAAGTCTTTTTTAACTTCAAAATAGGCATTATTCCAAAAGCTATTTAGGTCAGAAGTGATTTGAACAGGTTTGAAACCAGGAGATAAGAGATGCAAGACAACACCTTGCTTTCCACCATTGACCATTGGCGTATTTTCTAAACCAAAGCATTCTTGAAGGCGAACTGCTAGCACAGGTGGTTGCCCATTTTCAAGGTATTTTAATTTAATATTCGAACCGCTTGGTACTTTAATTTTGGAAGGAGCGAGCGTATCTAATTTTTCTTGTAATTCCCAAGGAAGACTATGTTGTAAAATATCCTTTAAATCAATTTTCTGAAGATCAGAAGGTTTTTTGATTTTATCTAAATAAGGGCTCAACCACTTTGTAGCAGTGTATAATAAGGTGTCAGTAGAAACATCTGGCCATCCTTCTTTAGGATTCCATTTTCTTAATGATAAAATTCTTGCTTGCCATTGTTCTACTTCTTTGTCATTAAAAGGCAACAATTGACGTCCCTCTTTCTTTACAGCATCCAATATTGCTTGTTGTAAATGTGAAGGATCAGGATTGTTGATAGGTGTACTTTTTAGAATAATATTACCAATACATAATTGCTTGTTGGCAATTAAACCACCTTCATCAGTATCCCATTTGACAACTTCTTTTTCTTTGACCATGGGTGCTAAATCTGTAGGATCTAGAGGAGAAGCCATAAAGATTTTTCCCATACCATCTCTAGCATCAATATGAGCAACAGCCAACCAAGATTCATCTGCAAGATCATCACGGTGACCGATAGCAGCTATTTTACCATTGGCTAATTGGAATTGCGCATTGTTTCCTGGTTTTGCACATGCAATTCTCTCTGGATAAGCATGCGCCAATAAAAGACCCGTTTCGAAATCATCAAAGCCATGGTTGTCTTCTTCAACTTTAAATAATTTTCGATAAACGTCTGCGATCTTATTAATTTGTCTGAAACGAGGATTCCCTTTCGCTGATGCTCTAGAACGTCGTAAAGCGGTAATTCTCGTATTGATATCTGTACCACTATTTTTAGGAAGTGGATCTCTTTCTTCTATAATTGCAGCAAGGTCTGACGCGAGAGGAAGTAAGTCATTTTCTTCAGCAAAAAGCAACATGTGTGCGATACGAGGATGACAAGGAAGACGATGAATAGCTTTTCCATGTTCTGTGATTTTTTCATCTTCCAAAGCCTCTAGTTGTGCGAGCGTATCTTTAGCCTGTGCAACATGGCCTGATGGGGGAGGAGTAACCCAAGCTAATTCGTTAGGGTGAATAATACCCCATTGAGCTAAATCAAGAACCAAAGAAGTCAAATCTGCTTGTTCGATCTCTGGTTCTCTCGTTTCTTCCAAACGGGAATGTGTTGTTTTACTCCACATTCTATAGCAAACACCCGGACCTAATCGACCCGCTCTACCTGCTCTTTGATCCGCAGCATCAATAGAAACCATTACAGTTTCTAAGCGAGATAATCCAGAGTTTGGATCAAATTGTTGGATACGAGTATAACCACTATCAATAACGATTTTAATTCCTTCAATCGTCAAACTTGTTTCAGCAATTGACGTTGCTAATACAACTTTTCTTTTTCCCTCTGGGTGAGGAAGAATGGCTGCTTTTTGCTTATTAAATGGGAGTTGTCCAAAGAGGGGATAAATCCCTATATCTTTTGTATGTTGTCTTAAAAGATCATTACACTTCATGATTTCTCCTTGCCCTGGAAGGAAACAAAGGATATCTCCATCATGTTCTTTTAAAGCATTTTGAATAGTTTTGGTCATCAATTCTGGCAAGAGATAACGATCTGTATCCCCCACATAATATTTCTCAACCGGATACATACGACCTTGACTTTCAACAATAGGGCAGTTATCCAAAAGCGCCGAAAGTTGAGGCATATCTAGAGTAGCTGACATTACCATGATTTTAAGATCATCTCTCAAGACTTGCTGACATTCTCTGCAAAGCGCCATAGCAAGATCGGCATGCAAACTACGTTCATGGAATTCATCAAAGATCACAATTCCTACTCCCTCCAGCGCATTGTCATCTTGTAACATTCTCGTCAGAATACCTTCAGTGATAATTTCAATACGCGTATTTTGAGAGACTTTGACATCAAAACGCACACGATAACCTACTGTTTCACCGACTTTCTCACCTAGCATATCAGCCATTCTAGTAGCAATAGATTTTGCTGCTAATCGTCGTGGTTCCAAAAGGATAATTTTTCTTCCTTCCAGCCACTTTTCTTCCAATAAAGTTAAAGGAACTAATGTACTTTTACCTGCGCCTGGAGGTGCTTTCAGAATAATAGTAGAATCGCTTCGAAGGTAATTACGAACTTCAGGAACTACCTCTGCGACAGGTAGATTGAATTGATGAAAATCTAAACTCACTTTGCCTATTTTGCTTAAGATGTATAATGAAGCTGCAAGTTAAGATATTTATTATGAAAGAGAAGGTGAATGGTATAATCCAGATTACTCATTAAGGTTTGATAGGAGGTCATCTTTTCTATAGTCAAAAGATAGGTCATCATTTTTTTGGGTAGTGCTAATTAAAATATTCAACCTAATTTTATTTGATACTACCTTTAATTCTTCTTGTGATAGCTTATTTACCTCTTTTGAGTAGTAAGCAAAAGCCACTTTTTGGTAAGCCTTTTTATAAGTAGTATAAATTGAATCTAATGCATTAGTTACCTCTTGGATTGGTGTGTTTTTAGAATATCCTAATTCGAAAAATACTTTATTATAGTACCTTGGTAAACCACTTATTTTATCAGGATTAAACATAGTATACAATAACTTATCAGTATTTAAAGAGGTTGTATCATTTATCCTGATGATATTATTTGTCCGTATTAATACACAATTACCTTCACCCCACATACACAAAACACCAGAATTTGTAGGGATCTTTTTTTCTTGATGATAGGTTAGAATTGTATACTCCGTACCAAAGTCACACCTTTTATTAATGACTTCTTTTTGAAGTTCGTAAAAAGTATGCATCGTATCCAAATTAACTTGTTTTCTGTCATCATAGAAATCATTGTATTCAAAGAGAAAATCCTTTCTTTCTATTTCAAATGAAGAGAGAAACATGAATAATGTGAACGCAACAGTTATAAAAGGTAAGAAGACTTTATGCATTGAAATATCTATTTATTTTTAGTACTCTATAAAGATAAGAAAAGTATTTGTTAATTTATTTCAATGAAAAACAATAGTAACAGGGTGTATATTTTTATATAAATAAGGTAGGAATGAATAATAATAAGTCTATATAATGATTTTTAATAAAACCTTTTTATATTTAAGTTATGTGCTGTTTAAAATTTTTATTTTGAATGACCATAATCAAAACAAAGCTTATGAAGAACATTATTACTTTTTTATTTTTAGTTACTTTTTCAACTTCAGTATTTTGTCAAACTGATCAACAAGCGTCTCAAAATACTTCAGAAGATTTTTTTCCAGAGAAACTTATATTAGCTAGTTACAATCCATTCTTAAACTATAGCACTTCCTATTCTTACATCAATAATATGAAGTATGAAAATACAATGGGAATAGATTCAAAAAACATAGCTAGTAAATGGTTCAATGCGGTTCCAATGGTCCCGTTAATGTCAAATCCTCTAATAGATGAATATGCTGTGGAATTAGAAATGCGTCAAGCAATATATTATGGGATTGATGGTTTTAAATTTAAGTATCTTTTAAAAAGTACAAATGCTTACAGAGAAAAATTTAAGAATCTACTATCTACTTTTGTCAAAGTGGCAGAAGAGAAAAATCTAGATTTTAAATTTTCAATCAATATAGTCATCAACAGAACAAAAAAGGATGATTCAAATGTAATGATGGAAAAGTTGGGTTATGAATTGAATCAAATTTTTTCTGCTACTAAGTTTTCAAAACAATGGTTGAGAACAAAAAATGATGAAGTTTTACTTTTTACAACCAAAACAACCCATGTAGAAAATACATTAATGGGAAATTATAAAGATCAATTAAATAGAAATCCGCAATTAATTGAAAAGGTAAAAGAAAAATATCAAATATTACAAAAAGAGATCATTACACCTACTGTTGTTGTTTTCCAAGTTAATAACCTAGATTTAAATAAAAATATTCCAATTGTACTAAAGCATTTTAAGGCATTTTCAAATGCTAGATATCTAACTAAAAATCATGAAAAAATAGAAGCATTTAATGCTTTATGTAAGAAAGAAAATAAGATTTTTATTCCTAAATTATATGCAACTCAACAATATTCGGATTTATCTTCAACAAAAGATCATCGTAATTTAAATCAACATGAAAATAAAGGTTTTGGTCTTGAAAATAACCTTAAGGAATTAACAACGATTAATACCAGGTTTTCAACAAAACTGATTGAATATTTAAACCGAAATGTAAAAGAAAATTCTACTATTATTGATATTGAGTCTTGGAATAACTTTCAAGAGGGAACTCATTTCTCTCCTGAATTACATCATGGTTTATTGTATGGTTTAATTCTTCGCTATTATTCAAAAATTCTAAAAGGAGAATCAATTCTTTCAGAAGATGAATTTGTTGGTATTTCATTCAAGAATATGCTAACTGATGAATTAAATACTAATAATACTATTAAATTAGCTTCAATAAATATAAGTGGTACCACAGAGACTTTGGATAGTTTGGAAGTGGTATCAGTACTGAATGAAGAAGGGAAACTTTATTTAAATGGTAAATATGTTCAAGATGTTCCTAAAGGGATAAATACAATTTACTTGCCTAAAGAGGAAGGGAAATTAGCAGTTTTAATTAAAAGAAAAACGAGTGGAAACCTAACCTTAAGTTCTCCAAAAAGAGTGACTGGGATGAATGAAATGTTAGATATTATGACCTATTGTTTCACATCAAAAGATGAAAGAAAAAAAGAAGAGTGGTTTGATTTTATTCTTGAAAAGGAAATAGCTCAAATGAATAAAAGATTTTTACTTTCAACTGAAAAGCAATTGAAATGGAAAGAAATAGCAAGAGAAAGGTATGCTAAAAGTGAAAAAGCATTCTACGAGAAAGGAAATGTTCCAAAAGATTATTATCAGTTGATAGAAAAAAGTTATGATGATTATAAAAAGGGTATAAAGTCGCTTTTAGATGATTTTCAATATCAAGTATGGCTGGAATTAGAAGAAAATGCCAGAAAGAACAAGGGAATTAAAAAATTGGTGACAGAACAAAAAGATATATTGAATGGATATAATCAATTAGATCCAACAAAATTAAGATAAAACAAAAAAGTGTGAGCAATACCGAGATTACTCACACTTTTTTTATTTAAATACCCTAAGGTAATTACTTCTTGATTAAACCTAACTCAATCAATCTTTCTGTTAAGAATTCACCTGCA
>NZ_JBSWYJ010000033.1:0-56197 GCF_056161045.1 Flammeovirga sp. AWQ4_249 | reverse complement strand
GGGATTTATTTTAATATTGAATGATTTTATACAATAATAATAGCTTAAACGTGCATTTTTTCAGAAAATGAAAACGTTTAGGACACTATTGCAAAAAAATATAATTTTTTTTCAATAAAAGGTAGGGTAAAAGTGGGGGTAGGTGTATAAGATATAGAAAACGAATTGAAATTAATCTTCAAGGAAGATATTTTACTTCCCGGAGTCAAGATATTATAATGATTTATCTATCGAAAAGATCAATCATTAAAGATTATAGCAATGAGAAATAGTTAGTTTTTGGGTTGGAAAAGAGCTTTGTTATGCGAAGCTCTTTTTTTTGTATACAAAAATTGATTTGTTAATGCAATTCAATAAAAGGAACGTAAAGAGGAATTATTGAGTTTAATCTATTACTAACGGTAACACTATTTCTTATTAAGAATGTTACTGTGTGCGAAATAAAACCATTATCAATGCTTTAGAAACAATACTATGAAAATCTCATCCTCATTTCTATCAGAAATATTAAAAGAAAAATTTCATGAATTTAGGAACTCTGCTGATTTAGTAGAAGGATTAAAATTGGCAAAAATTGCAAATGAGGGGTTGGCGTATGATGATCAAGATGAGCTAAAATCTTTTATCTTGTCCAATAATATTCCACATGCAATTGAAATTGTAGAGGAAATGAATAAGAAGGTAAAATTAAAAACAAAAATTTTGAACCTTCAAACAGAATTGGATCGTCTTGTGAATATACAATTCAATAAGGAGCTTAAGTTCAATGTTGAAGAAGAAATAAATTCCTACATGGATAGAATTATACTATTAGAAACATGTCGTTTACCACAAAATTAAAAGTGTTTTATATACATATAATACTATATAAATAGTACAATTTCAAGGTCTTGTAATACAAAAAATGTATCACAAGACCTTATTTTTTTCTAAAATTTATCGATGAAGTACTAATGTTTTTTTGTAAATTCCGTCAGCATAATACCAACGACTATTAAGATCAATCTCATGTTGAACACTACTAGAAAATTACGTAAAAAGTTTATCGAATTTGTCAACCAGTTTTCTAACGAGGAATTAAACAGAATTCCAGTTGGATACAAGAACAACATCATTTGGAACTTCGGCCATGTGATCGTTACACATCAACTTCTCACTTATAAGTTGTCGGGACTCAAGCCAGCTATAGATGAAAAATGGATCAAGATGTTCCAAAAAGGGACAAAGCCTGAGCGTGATTTAACGGATGAAGAAGTTTGTGAATTAAAACATCAGGCGCTTTTCTTATTGGAAAAGTTAGATGAAGATCAAGTGGCTGGTATTTTTAAGAAATACAATTCATATGTAACAGGTATCGGTGTACGAGTTCATACAGTAGCCGAAGCGATTGAATTCAATAATGTACATGAAGGAATACATTTAGGATATGCTTTGAGTATGCAGAAAGCATTGAGAAATCAAGAAAAAGAAATAGAGGAATGCAAAAAGGAGATGGCTATAAGCCAATAGCATGTGCGACTTACGATCAATACGAAATATGGGCAATGCATGGTACAATGCTACATTTTAAGTTAAGAGATCGAGAAGTAAGTGCAAAAATAAAAACACTGCAAGTAAAAGATAAAGTAGAATATGCAATTTTAGATAACGGAGATGAAGTTCGTCTAGATGATATTCTCCAAGTCAATGAATAACGAAAAACGACATTTAATGAACTATTAAATGTCGTTTTTTTATCTAAAAAATTTAAAATCTGAAACCAGCAACCAAAACATCATCGACTTGTATATTGTCTGCTTTATGTGCATCCTTCCATTCAAAGAATTCTTTAGTCAATAATTCTTTTTGTTCAACGGTAGAATAAGAAGAAATATCAGATAGTAAATTCTTGAAATTAGAAGATTTGTATTTTTTATTATTTAATCCTCCAAATTGATCTTCAAATCCATCTGAATATAAATACAACATCATATTCTTCTCAATTGTAATCGAAATGTTACTGTATTTATTTATGGGAGAAATATCACCTCCGAGATAATATCGACTGCCTTTATGAAATTCAACAGTGTCGTTTTTAATTACTAAAACAGGACATTTGGCACCACAATAAGTGATTACTTTTTGCTCATGAAATAATGGAATACGAATGATTGACAGCGCCATTCCATCATTATTTTGAGTAGAATCTTGTTGGAGTAAAGTATTTAACTGTTTATGCATTTTTTCAAGAATAGAAACAGGGTTATCATCTTGTTCTTGTGAAACCAAACGATCCAAGATAGATACTCCCAGCATACTCATCAATGCTCCTGGTACTCCATGACCTGTACAGTCTCCTATAGCTATAATTTGTGCATCTTCTGTTTTACCAAACCAATAGAAATCTCCGCTAACAATATGTTTTGGAGATGTAAATGTAAAATAATCTTGTACTTTTTCTATTTGATAATTAGGCAAAGGAAAAATAGCATTTTGAATTTTTTGAGCATATTCTAAACCTTCTTGACTGTCATTATACTGTGTTATCAGCTTTTGGTTTTGTTTGTTGATATACTCTTTTTGCTGTTGAAGCTCTTCATTTTGCTCTAAAGTTAATTCCGTTAAAGCTTTCGACTTATTTCTTTCTTCTTTTAAAAGAATAAGGTTTTTGAAATTATGATAAGCATAATTGTAATTCAAAATGATGAGTAAAATACCCGCAATAGTAATGGATAGGAAATTGGGAATATCAAAACCATCTAGAGTAGCATTATTTAAAAATAACACAGTAATAAAAGTAGTACAGCCCAAACCAATTATACTTAAAGCTACCCTTGTTGTAACTATATTATAGATTAATAAAGTGATTTGAGTAACGGAAATAAAATACAAGCCAGCTCTGAAATATTCTGGTTGATTAGCAGTTAAATAGGTGACTGCATAGAGGCTATATATTATAAAAGCAGTATTAATTGAAAATAATGGAATCCAATACTTTTTTAATTTTCCGTCTCTTGGATAAGTATATCTAAGAGCTATAAGAAGTATGGAAAAGACAATGGAAGGCAGTCTACTTAACGTAAATAAAGTAGAAGGATCGAATATTTTAAAATCTTGAACAAAGTAATAGGATATAATCACCAAATAACTTATAAAATAATAAGGGATGGCCACATAACATTTTTTTACTCTTTCATGATAGTATAATTTAAGAAGTTGATTATTGTCCAAAGTAGTAACCTACAAAAACGAGGTGTCGTGTAAAGTAAAGAAGGTGTAAATTATTTTTTACCGATCATTCTACGGAGCATTTTCTTTTCAAAAGCCCAGAAGAATTTAAACTGTCCTAATAATGTCCCCCATAATAATAGAAGCACTTGATAACATGGTAAACCGATAAAGAAGAAGGCTAGAATCCTAACCCAAATTGTTGTGTCTGGAGTAATACCAAATAAAGGATAAACGTAAGGCTTCACGGTAAACATAAAAGTTGTACCTGTTAGTGCAAAGACTAATAAAATAATGGCAACTTGCCAGTTACTTTTTAAATTCCACCTTTTTTTAAACCCATTAATATACCCCATATAACTACATTAAATTGTTGATCAAAGTTAGGGAAAAAATAATAAAGATATGTTTATTCTAATAAATAATGTAATTAAGTCATTTAAAAAGATTTAGCTGCTTTTATCCTGTATTTGTTAGGGGTAAATCCTGTTTTCTGTTTAAAAGCATATGAAAAATGAGAAGATTGCTGATATCCTGTTTTATCAGCGATTGTAGCTATTGGCAATTCTGTTGTTTCTAAAAGTTCTTTGGCAAGTTGAATCCTTTTATTAGTTGAATACTCAAATATTGTTTCATTGTAATATTCTTTGAAATATTTTTTTAGATAAGAAGTATTAAGTCCTACTTGTTTAGCCAGGTCATTAATAGAAATTTGAATATGAAGTTTTGCATCGACTATCTCCTTTACTTTTTCAAGTTGAGATTGATAGGGATGAGAAATAGTCTTAGTGATAGTTTTCGTTTCAATTTTATCCATTAGTTCGGATAAAATCTCAAAAATCTTTGCATTAAGAAACATCAACTGACAAACTCCTCTTTTTGTGGACTGTTGTACTTCTTCTATAAATTTTAATAATGAAGAATCAATTGAGAAAGTTAAACGATTGTTTAATTCAAATATGGATTGTAAAAGTTGTTTTAATGTAGAGTCAAATACACCAAGTTGTAAATAGTCTTTTCTTAATTCTAAAATAAATAAATCAATGGGAATTGATAGATCTAATTCAAATTCTCTTTCAATAGTATTATAAAAAGTACCTGTTTGATGAGCTAATTGATATTGCTTATTATCCTTAAAATGACAATGTAATGATTGATTGAGAGATAAATTTAATAAAATACAATTGCTTTCTGTATTTAATTTAAAGGATTCTTTTTTGAGAAATGATTCTTGAATTTGGACTTTATAAATAGCCCAAGAACTATAGGAAATAATTTGAATAGTACCTTTTCCAATCGAAGAAGGTAATTCTCTTATTTCATTCAATAACCCAAATTCTTCTTTTTTGTAAAGAATTTTCGTCTCGTGTTGATGTATTTTATTAAAAAAGTGAAGCATTTATTGTCTTGTTCAGAAAACTATTTTCTTCAAGTTTGAATATTTAATGATTATAAAAGGAGATGTTAAGTCTTCAATTCTGATGGTAAAATTATATTAATTTAGATTAATTAAAAATAAATGAGGTAAACTATTAACACTGATATTTAATGATAATCGAAGTTAGTATTTTGATATTGAGTGTTTTGTGTTTTATTCCTCAATTAAAAAGAATAAAAATTAAACTCATTTTTTTCCGATTTCGATACAATCATTTCCGAATTCGATAAACCAACTTTAAAGTTTCATCTACATTTGTGTTATTATTATTTAGACTAATTATAAATAAAATATGAAATTATTCAACATATTCTTTTTCGTAATAACATCATTCTTCATCTTCTCATGTTCAAATGGAGAAAAAAAATCTCAGAAGAGTGAAACAGCTTCAGCTTCTACATCAGGAGAAAAAATTGGTGTTTTATTAGTAAACCATGGTTCTCATTCAGAAGGATGGAGAAAAATGTTGAAAGATATTGAGCTAGATGTAAGAGATGATATCATGAAAAGTGGTGAGATTACTGACGTACGTACCGCATTCATGGAATACACTGAGCCATCTATTGCCACTCAAATGAAAAAATTTGATGAAGAAAAATATGATAGAGTAATTGTGGTACCTATCTTCTTGACAATTTCATCACATACGTCAAATGACATTCCTAATATTGTGGGTCTAGCCAATGATCCAAAAGTAAAGGAAAGTTTGAAAGCTGAGAAAATTGAGACGTACACTTCAAAAGCAAGAGTGATTGTAACGCCATTATTAGACTTCCCAACGGTATTAAAGAAAAATATTACGCGTAGAGCAAAAGCATTATCAAATGGTTCAGGTGATGAAGGTGTTGCTTTAATTGCCTATGGCGATGAGGAGTTTAACCAACAATGGGAAGAGATGGTAGAAGATATCGGACGTTACCTTAAAGCACAGACTGGTATTGGTTCTATTTCTTACGGATGGTGTGGTCATTTAGTAAGATACTCTTCTGAACCTACTAAGAAAGCAATTGATCAAATCTTAGAGTTAGAAGAAAGAGCAATTGTAATCCCAGTATTGGTAGCCAATGATGAGCATTTCCAAGGTGAAATTATTCAGAATGGTGTTGATATGATTGAAGATCAAAAACGTGTTGTTTATAAGCAAGATGCAATCTTGCCAGATGCGAATATCAATAAATGGGTAGTAAAAATTGTAGCAGAGACAGTAGCTGAAATTAATGGTGCTTCAGTAGCCGCAACTAAGTAATATAGTCCTTTTCTGTTTCAAGTGTTAAACGTTAACGTCTTTTTTTATATCGCAAGTGTTAAGCCGGTAGACGTCACTTGTGATGAAATATTGGCGAAGTCTCCTGACTTCGAAAAAGTAAAAAAATAATGGTTATTCGAATTCGTGAGACTTCGCCAATCAATAATTCTAAGTGGTGCTTTCACTTAACACTTGAAACAGAAAAGGTAATTTGATAAATACTGATGTTTAATTAATCTCGTTATTTGAAAATTGAATAACATGAGATTGGTGTGGATATTTTATGAAACAGCAATTAAAAATAGATTATAGAAAATCTATTCTTACTGTACTCGTATTCGGAGTGTTTGGATATTTTGCGTACTATGGTCCTTTAGATAGAGAGGATTTACACGAGAATATATCCACTATAGAAAATGAATTTTTTGCTCCGAAATTGGTGTCAGATTATGTGAGGAAACATACTGTAGAGGCAGGGTTGATATCTGAAGGGAAGAGCTATGTATTGGGTGAGTACGGGATGGTTCGACCATTTACTAAAAAAAGAACAAAAGAAGCAGGCATGCTTTCGTTCCATTCAGAAATGGGAGAATCTCTACACAACAAAGAATGGGCACAAAATATAGCAGAAAGACTAAAACAAAAATACGAAGATGATGCAGAAGTAGTAGTGAAAATGAAAGGCGATTTATGTTATGCAGAGATATACCAAGGAGGAAAATTAAAGTCTCTTTACTTTGAAAATATGCTTCATAACACCGTTCAAGGCTTTTCAGGTCCAATTTATATGGGAATGGAAATGACATTGGGCGGAATGTTGGAAGAGGTATCTTATATCACATCTAAAGAAACAGAAAGTTACCTGAGAAAGGTATTAAGAAGTTCCTATTTAGCACAATATAAAAACTTAAATACCAGAGATAGTGATCATCAAATTGATGCTATTTCAGGAGCAACGATCACAACAAAGGCAATGGCTGAAGGGGTGACAGAAGCATTTGCTGTAACAGCACCTCAAGTACTATCTACCTACTATGATTATGATTTAGAAAGTTTCCATGTAGACGCTGAATTAACGTATTGGTGGATTGTGCACATCATAGTAATTGGAGCAATATTCTTATTTGCAATGTTGCCTCAGATTAAGAAAACGAAAAAGACAAGACTGGCTGTTTCTTTATTTACAATGGCTTATATAGGATTCGGAATGAATGCCTCATTTACCTATATCACTTATTTAATGCCGTTTATGGGAACTGAAGTCTCTCTCTTCTTAAGTATATATGCATTAATGACATTACTATCAGCAATTTGGGGTAAAAACGCTTATTGTTCGTATGTATGTCCATTTGGTGCAGCACAAATGATTTCATTGAAGTACTCTCCATTTAAATCAAAGAAATTATTTATCACGAATAAGCAAGCGGAATACATTCGTTATGCACTCACTATAGTATTGTTTGTAGGTTTTGTATATGGATACAAACAGTTTGGTAATTATGAGTTATTTCCAGATTTATTCAGTATTGAACTTTCATCTTATTGGTTTTATGTATCAATAGCATTTATCAGTATTTCTATAAAATATCCAATGCTATGGTGTAGAGTAGCTTGTCCAACAGGATGTGTTTTAGATGGATTAAAAGAGCTTTCTACAGTAAAAAAGCAAAGAAATCAGGGAAGAAGATTGTAATCAATAGACTTCAAAGAGCGGCAATAATAAGTAACTAGCTATCATCAAAAGAAGATGTAAATATCATTTAGATATGAGAAAAATAATTTTATTAAATATGTGCTTAATACTTGCTTCATTTCAAGTTTTTGGGCAAGAGAAAAAGGTAACAATAGAAGTTGTAGATACGACGGAAGAATTACCTATGATTGGAGCACATGTTTGCCTAATATCAACATCAGGAAATAAAAAATACTATTCTACAAATCATGAAGGGAAAGTAACAATTCCTTTTACAGAAAGTAGTAAAGGTTCAATTTCTTATACTGGTTTTAAAACTAAAGATTTTGAATTGAATACTGTTCAAGTGCTTAAAATTAAATTGAAACCTGATTTACTAATGTTGGATCAGGTTGTAAAAACTGCAAGTGTTGAACCTGAAAAAGTAGATCAATCCATCTATAAAATAGGTATTGTTTCTTCTAAGGAAATGGAAAAACAAGGCGTACAAAATGTAAGAGATGCTCTGCGTTTTCAACCCAATATTAACTTAAGAGAAGATGGTGTATTAGGTAGTCAAATTATCATGCAGGGGTTGGAAGGACAACATGTGAAATTCCTGATTGATGGAATGCCAATCGTTGGTAGACAGGATGGAAATATTGATTTATCACAAATAGATATGACTCAAGTAGATCATATAGAAGTGATAGAAGGTCCAATGTCCGTTGTATATGGCTCAAACGCTTTAGCCGGAACAATTAATATTATCACCAAAGAAAATAAGTACTATCAGTGGTCTGGTAATGTAGGTGCCTATGCTGAGTCTGTTGGTCAATTAAATGGAAATGTAAGTCTTCAAGGGAATAAGGGAAAATCAAAATTTGGTATCTCAGGAGGATATAGATATTTCAATGGTTATGATCTAGATGAATCCAATCGTCGTATGGATTGGAATCCAAAAAATCAGATCAATACAGATGCATATTATGGTGTAAAGTTATCGGGATGGAATACTAAATTTGGGATACGATTAAGTCATGAAGATCTAACAATAAAGGGAAATTATTTACAACCTTATCGTGCTTTAGATAATAATTATATCACAGAAAGAATTACTTATTATGGACAATTTGATAAAAAATTTAAAGACCAATCTACTTTCACAGGTTTAGTTTCTTTTAATACATACACAAGAACAGGACAAGAATATGTAGTAAAAGAAGATTTAGGATCAGAAGAAAAAAAAGGTGATCCTACTGTTGATCGTTTTAATACACTCAATGCTCGATTATCGTATGGTCGTTCATTAAACTCTTGGTTAAACTGGCAGGTGGGATATGAATTGAATCATGAAACAGGAGAAGGAGATAAAATTACCAAAGAAGATGCAGCTTTAATCGAAAATGCATTATGGTCAGATTTAAAAATTAATATCACTAAACATCTAATTCTTCAACCTGGTGTTCGATTTATTGAACATAATACTTATGATGCACCTATTATCTATTCTACTCATCTAAAGTGGAACTCGGAAAATAATTGGTCTAGTAGAGTCTCAGTAGCAAAAGGCTTTCGTGCTCCAAGTATGAAAGAGTTGTATATGGATTTTGTGGATACTAACCATAAAATTTATGGTAATGAAAATCTAAGTCTAGAGACGTCTTTCAATGCAACAGCTACTATTTCAAAAACAATCCAAATTAATGATAATTCAGTGTTGAAGGCAGATGCTTCAGGGTTTCATAATCAATTGGATGATGTCATTGAACTCATTATGGGTACAAATGGGGTTTCTTATTACTATCAGAATGTATCTCAGAAACAAACACAGGGAGGTACATTTTCATTGAATTATAATAATAATAATCGATTGAAAATGAATGCAGGAGTAACATTGACAGGAATAGGATATGATTTTCAAAATAATGGAGATTTCACCTTCAATTATGCTACAGATTTTGTAGCAATGGCTTCTTACTTCTGGCCTAAATATGACCTTTCTATGCAGTTGGATTATAAGTACACAGGAGAGAGAGTACAATTAATGGTAGATGGAGAAGGAAATGAAGTTGGACAAGGTGCAGTGGAAGCATATCATATGTTGAATTATTCAGCGACAAAAAATTTCAAAAACAAAAGATTTGCAGTTACTGCAGGTATTAAAAATATACTAGATGTGAATGACGTCACTAATACTACTCAAGGTGGTACTCATTCTGGAGGATCAAGTATGTTGATTGCATGGGGACGAACTTACTTTGTCTCATTGAAATTTAACCTCAATAAAATTTAAACAAATAGATAAATTTATATTAAAATGAAAAAGACAATTTTCGCTAGCGTTTTATGTGGTATTACATTATTCTCATGTTCAGAAGATGAAGTAACAATTCCTGTTTTGGATGATTCATCATATGCTATGCAAACACCTCTATATAGTCAGCCAGATGTATATGAAGAAGGTTTTAATCATCACACGCAACAAGTAGAACAAATTAAACTAAGTTATAACCGTGAGGTATTTGTCAATCTTGATGCTGCTTCGGCCAGTTCAGATGCGGATTCTTTAGGCTATCATTATAATGATCCTGAGTATGTGAAATTTGATATTTGGGACACTGAGAAAGATCATGCGGAAGGTAATGCAGGTTGGGATATTGTTTTAGCACATTATAATGGTGCTACATACGATCCAGAACAAGGTAAAGATGTACCTTATATGATGACGGGTGCATTAATCAATAAAGGCCAAGTGAAAGCGGTTCGTTTAAATAAAGAGGAGATTGAAGCAGAAGGACAAACTTTTATTTCTTATGATGCATTGACTTATGAGGATGCAATGAATATATCATTAAGTTCAGATGTTGATGCTATTGGATCAGATTGGAAAGTATTAAACTTTGCTACGTTTACATATGATATTGTGGTAGATCAATATTATATCATTGAAACTGATAAGGGGGTATTGTTCAAGTTAGCTTTTACAGGTTTCTACAATGATGAATTAGAGAAAGGATTCCCTGCTTTTAAATTCCAAAGAATAATAGCTGAATAAGAAATATATTACTTTTTAAAGTGTATACCCAATAGGCTAAAATAAAGAATATTTAATTAGTGGTTTAAAAACCGTAGCTATTTTTTTTGTTACGGTTTTTAACCTTTAATTTACCTAATTGATTATTAAACTTTCATCAACTCAGATAATGAAAAGAATACTATTTAGCATGACGTTCATGCTACTTTCTAATTTACTACTAGCACAAACTCCTTTAAAAGCATATCAAATTTTTGATAAAGAAGGAAAAGAGGTCACTTTCGAAGAAATGGCAAAATCACTATCAACGTATGATGTGGTTTTCTTTGGGGAATTACACAATAACCCAATTGCACACTGGCTACAATTCGAATTGACGAAGTCATTAGCTGCACAAAGAAATAATGAAATTGTTTTAGGAGCAGAAATGTTTGAGCGAGATAATCAATTAGTCCTGAATGAGTACCTTCAAGGTTTAATCAATGAGAAAACGTTGATCAAAGATGGAAAAGCTTGGGATAACTATAAGACTGATTATGCTCCTTTAGTTGATTTTGCAAAAGAGAATAAACTAGATTTTATCGCAACGAATGTACCTAGAAGATATGCTAGCTTGGTATCGAAAAAAGGTTTAGCAGAGCTTGAGGTATTGAATAAAAAAGCAAAAAAATACATTGCTCCATTACCAATTGAGGTACCTTATGAAAATCCTTCTTATAAAGAAATGGAAGAAATGATGGCAGGGCATGGAATGAAAGGAAAAGCAAAACAATTTGTAGAGGCTCAAGCCATCAAAGATGCAACGATGGGGAATTCTATAGTTAAGGCTTTAAAAAAGAAAAATAAAGGGAAATTATTTATTCACTATAATGGCAACTTTCATTCAAAGGATCATGAAGGAACCGTTTGGTATGTGAGTCATTATAATAATAAATTAAAATCAGGTGTGATCTCATTTGGTCTTCAAGATGATTTGTCAAAATTATCAGAGGAGAATAAAGGAAATAATGAGTTTACAATCATCTGTAATAGTACTATGACGAATACTTTTTAGTAAGTAAAAAGCGTATTGAATATTAATTCTAAAAATTAATTAGAAAAACTGAGTACAAATGTTAGCGGGGGTTCTTTATTGAATTGATTGCTGCAAGCACTCAGTTTTTTTATTATTAAATGTTCTAACAAATACGCTGTACTATGAGAAAAATTATTTCAATACTTGCTGTTTTTTTATTTTACATCATCTCTATGACTGTCGTGATTTACGTAATGTCAGAGCCTAATGAAACAAAGAAAGAAGAATTGACAACTTCTACTACATTAGTTGTCGAATAAAAGTATACGATTCGATAGTATAAAAAAAAGGATGTTTGTTAAATCAAACATCCTTTTTTTTATTTATTCATTGATATAATATTTATCCCTGAATAGTTATCTACATAACTATCTATCGGCAACGAATTACCTGTAAGGACATTACCATAAAATATTTTTATATCTTCAAGAGTCAGCATCTCTGGTGCAATAAAATAGTTGTGCCCATTCTTTGCAATTGCCTCAAAGGAGAAATACTGAGCATTTGATGCAATTTCTTTTTTCTTTAATTGTGAACTTCCTAGCTGTCTAGAAAATGTCAAGAACTCTGCACCTTTCAAAACAAAATCACTTTTATTCATCGTGATGAATACATTGATATTTGTATCAATTTTTTCAACCCATTTTGAATGATGTTTTTTCTTAACAGCAGGAGCATTTAATAATATGTTATCAAATACCTCAAGTTTCTCGTTGTAACAAAACTCACCGCTTTCGATGTATTCTTCAAGCAAATAATTACCTAAACTATGTAAAAACAGTGTTGGTTTTTCTTGTAAATTAAGCTCATTAGCTACAGTGGCATAGTCAACTAGCATGTCATCAAACGCATGAGTTGATTGTTCAAAGTACTTTTGAGTTCTTCTGTATTCAGAAAATATGTTGAAACCTACTTGTTCTGTGGGTACATCAAAAAGAACCAAACTTACATCATAATTTTTTTGCAATGTAATACCGCTTCTTAAAGTAGCATTAAAATCTTGACCGAAACCATGTACGTGAAATACTAAATCTTGATGCTCGATTACTCGAAAAGCACTCTCGAAATTTGGGTGAAACTGTAACTTAGGTTCACCATTATCATTGGTAACTATCAGGTAATTGATTTTAGAAGTATCTATTTCATGACTTAATGTCACTGCCTTTGTTTCTTCATTTACCTCAATTGACCTATTAGTAACCACTAAAATTGGATGTATATTATCAGTATTAACCGCAACATTTTCTATTGAATAAAAATTTTCTTTTTCTGCCGCTAAAGATACAGAAGTAGAGAAAGAAGATAAGACCAATAAGAGTATAAGAATGTGACTTTTCATGATAATAAAATTAGAGGTTAATTTTTAAGATCAAACTGTCTTTTATATAAGACACATCAGATAATAATGTAGTCAGTAATTGACTGGTATGAGAAGTAAACAAGAAAAGGGGGCTAATGGTTTTGAATATTTACAATTGTAAACTAATTTTTATTTTTCTAACATTTTTGCCGGTTTCTATAATTTAATCTTTATTCATCAGACATTCAATCATTTACATTAATTATCTTAACACAATAGGTGATTGGGTATGAATATTAAAATTTATTCTATGTATTTTTCAACACAAAAGTTATTATTCTTCCTTATAACTGTTTATTTGTAAGATTTGTTCACCCTTTTAATAAAAAGATTCAACATTAACTTTTTGATGATTTTTATTAATTAAGTATCAAACCAAACTTTATCTCACTTTTTAATATGACTAAAATACTCTCTTTATTTTTAAGTTTTTTTATGATTTCAGCTTTGTTACAGGCTCAAAATTCATTAGAAACGATCGTTGAAATTAATTTGAAAAAACTGGAATATAAGCAGTTAGGTGTGAAAGTTTCTCTTCCTGAAAAGAAGAAAGAAATTGCTTTTATAATTCCGAATTCTCTTCCTGGAACATATATAGAAGTGGACTATAGTAGATACTTCAAAAACCTTAAAGCATACGATATTCATGGGAATGAAGCCAAAGTGAAGAAAAAAAAGAATGTCTTCTATCTCAAAGGTAAAGCTGATATTGACTATTTAGAATACGTTGTGAAAGATGTAGAATCAAAGAGAGGTTTGATTGATAGACCAACGAATCCTACAGCTACTATTTTTACGCCTGAAAGTGCTTTGATTAATTTTAATATGTTGAATGGTTATTTTGAGGGGTATTCAGAAAATTCTTTTAAGGTAATTGTACATAAAAGTGAAACGTTCTATGGTGCAACAATGCTTAAAAAGGTTACATCTTCAAGTAATATGGATGTACTTTTTGCAGAAAATTACCACAATTTAATTGATAGACCTGTACTCTATGCCAAAGCTGATACTTCATCTTTTATGGTGGGTAACCAGAAAATTATGATTGCAGGACATAGTGAAACATCGAATACTATTGCAGAAAATTTTAAAAATAATCTAGCAGAAGAAGTATTAAATGGGGTGAATAAATATTTACCGAATCATTCTACAGAAGATTACTTAATTATCGTTTATACTTCAGATAAAGAAAGGTTGAAGGGAATTTGGTCAAAAGTGAATTTAAATGCTTTAAATACGATTGATCATGAAAATTCGAGTATCTATTATGGTGTGGATTTTATAGATACCTTATCTACGAGTAAATTCAATTTTGCTAAAAACTATTACAAAACACTTACTACACATTCCATTCATGATGAAAAATTTGAGAATCATAATTTCAAGGAAGTAGACTACTCAAAACATTATTGGATGTATGAAGGTTTTGCAAGATATTTTGCATTGCAAACCAATACATATTATGATGAAAGTGATGAATTTAGAAATCGCTTAGAGAAAAGTATTAATAAATCGTACGCTAATACTGAAGTTCCTCTTACAGAGCTATCTTATAAAGACGCTAAGATGGAAAGTTTCATTCAGTTTTTTTATGTATTAAGAAATGAAGGTGTTTTTGATGAATCTATATACATTGCATTTTGCTTAGACCTTGACATTTTATCTAAAACAAAGGGAAAGAAAAGATTGATTGATGTATTAATGGAAATTCAAAAAGAATACAAAGGAAAAGCTTTCGGAGAAGGAGAGTTAGTAAGTGTATTCCAGAAATACGGATATGATGAATTTGATACTTTTTACAAAAAATATATTGAGGGAACAGATACACCTGAAGTAGAAAAGTATTTGGATTTGCTAGGTTGGGAATACTACTCACCTGATTACAAAGAACCTTCTTTTGGTGAGGTAAAAGCAAAAATACAAGAAGGACAAATGGTAGTTTTTGAACATTATAGAAATACATTGGCTTTAAGAAAAGGGGATATTATTTTGAGTATAAATGATCAAAATCCTGCGATTTTTTTTAATGACAATCAAATTTTTGAATTCAAAAAACCTTATCCTGAAATCACAGATGAAGTAAAAGTAGTTTTCAAAAGAGATAATGAAGAAAGAACAGTGATCGCTCATCCGGAGTGGAAAGAGAAGAGAGGGATAAAGGTTAAAGATAAAATTACGAGTGATCAGGAAAAGATGAGAAGTTATTTATTTCCTAATTTGAAAAAAGGGATAGAGATTTAAGAAAGGTTTCTTATTAGACATACAAAAGCCCAAGTGTTATGCTTGGGCTTTCTTTATTTTATAGTTTTTCTTTTTAACCAAAGAAAGGTTGTTTCAATAATCTTTTGCCCGTCGCTCTTTTATAAGCATTGGCAAAAGCAGCACCTGATGGAGGCATACTTGGTTCTCCTAATCCTGAAGGAGCTTCGTTACTGTCTACAAAATGAGTTTCGACTACAGGTGTATCCATCATTCTGATCAACTTGTATTTATCAAAATTCTGAGATTGAGCGATACCATCTTTTAACTCTAAATTGCCATACATCGCGTGACCAATACCATCAAGGATTCCGCCTTCAATTTGATTTTTGGCTCCTGATTGATTGATGACAATACCACAATCTACCGCTGCATAGACCTTTTTGGCGGCGGGTTTACCTTCTTTCATTTCTAAATCCAAAACTTCAGCAACATAACTATTATGGCTGTAATAGCATGAAAAGCCTTGATAAGTACCTTCTGGAGTATTTCCCCAATTGGACTTTTCTTTGACTAACTGAATAGTATTTTGCATACGTTCAGGATCATAAGCAATTTCTTTACCTTTTGCCGCTTCCAGTAATTCCATACGAAGATCAATAGGATCTTTTTTCATTGTAAGTGCCAAATCATCCATGAAACTTTCTGTAGCAAAGCCAAGGAAGTTTGTAATTGGAGCTCTCCACCAAAGGGTAGTGACATCAGCATCAACAACGCCAGTTTCTGCCTTATAATTATCAACAGCACCATATGGGAAATACTTTTGGATACCGTAAACCATACCATTGTTATTTACAATCGCTTCTTTTACATGGTAACCTATCACTTTTCCATCTTTGATAGATGC
Source organism: Flammeovirga sp. AWQ4_249 (assembly GCF_056161045.1). Lineage (NCBI taxonomy): Bacteria > Pseudomonadati > Bacteroidota > Cytophagia > Cytophagales > Flammeovirgaceae > Flammeovirga > Flammeovirga sp. AWQ4_249. The sequence continues at coordinate 40,056 of NZ_JBSWYJ010000033.1, read as the reverse complement.
CTTGATTTTATATTTAGTTTTTGGACGATATTGACCGATACTCATATCATCCTCTCTTGTGTAAACAAGTTTGATTGGTGATTTTGCTAAATGAGAAACCATTGCTGCATCTTCTACAAAATCTGTACTTAATCGACGACCAAAACCACCACCCATTCTTGTCATTTCGACACTCACATTGGCAACATCTCTATCAAGCATTTTAGCGATTTTTTTTGCTGAGCTTTGCGGAACTTGAGTAGGACCAACCAAACGGATTTTATCTTCTTTTACATCAGCGAAGAAATTCATTGGTTCCATGGTATTGTGAGGTAAAAATGGAGCTTCGTATGTTTTCTCTAATGTCTGTGTTGCTGATGCCATTGCTTTTTGAATATCACCCTCACTTGCTTTATTTTCAAGAGATTTTGCATTCAGTAATTGATCCATTTCTTTATCAAAAAGTGTGGTATTTTCATCTTTTTGAAGATCTTCCCAAACTACATTGAGTTTTGACTTACCCTTAAAAGCAGCCCAAGTATTTTTGGCAATGACCGCAACTTTTTGGTCAAACTGAATGACATCATAAACGCCATTTACTTTTTTAGCAGCTACTGCATCAAAAGATTTTAATTTAGCACCAAAAGGAGGACGAGCTACAGCTGCGAACTTCATTCCTTCTTCTCTGTAATCTACTCCATAAAGTGACTCCCCTTTTACGATAGGTTTAATGTCAACATTATTGATAGCCTTACCAATCAAAGTAAAGTCTTTTGCTTCTTTTAATGGAGCTTCATTTGGTAGAGGTAATTTTGCAGCAGCATCAATTAAATCAGCATATTTTATTTTATCACCTTTTGCATTGGTAATAATTCCTTGTTGTGCTTTGCATTCTGCGATATCTACTTTCCATTGATTCGCTGCCGCTGTCATTAATAATAGTTTTACAGTAGCTCCTGCCATACGAAGAGTAGGAAAACTTTGACGGATCGACTGACTACCACCTGCAACTTGACGGTTAAAATCTTTACTCAAAGGTGCTTGAGCAACAAACACTTTTTCCCATGGAATATCCAATTCCTCAGCAACAATCATGGGCATTGCTGTTTTTACTCCTTGACCAATTTCAGGGTTTGGAGAATATATTTTTACATATCCATCTTTTGACATTTCAATGAATGCATTAAAATGATGGAAGTCTAAATCATCAATTGAAGTGGGCATTTTAGCCACTTTTTCCTCACTAGTAGAACAGCCAACACCAATCAGCATTCCTCCACTTGCCAGTAAAGAGAGTTTTAAGAAGTTTCTACGGTTGATTGTGGAATTGCTCATTTTATACTTCAGTTTTATCAGCTGCTAAAGCAACGGCTTTTTCAATTCTATTATAAGAGGCACAACGGCAAATATTACCATTCATCGCCATACGGATTTCTTCTTGAGAAGGATTAGGATTCTTTTCTAAAAAGGCAGAAGCTGTCATCATTTGACCACTTTGGCAATAGCCACATTGAGGAACATCGATTGTTTCCCACGCTTTCTGAACTGGATGATCACCATTTTCAGATAATCCTTCAATTGTCGTAATTTCTTTTCCTTCTACTAATTCAACCATTTGTTGGCAGCTACGTTGTGCCACTCCATCAATGTGAACAGTACAAGCACCACATTGTCCAACTCCACAGCCAAATTTTGTCCCTACTAATCCGATTTCGTCTCTTAACACCCAAAGTAATGGGGTACCGTCATCCACTTCAACGGTATAGTTTTTTTTGTTGATGTTCAGTGTAAATTCCATGATTTATACAGATTGTGTTTGTTCTATTTCGAGTAATTTTTTATAATCTTCTTCAGTATCTATGTCAAAAAAAGGAGTTGAAGAAGGTATAATTTTTATTTCAGACTTATAATTTTTGAGGAATTGCTTTGCACCTTGATCTCCTTTTAATTTCATAATTTCAGAAAACAAAGATTGATCAAAAATAGCAGGCACTCCTTTTATATTTTCATGTTGACTTAATACAATTGAATGTTGTTCTGCTGCATCCCAAAGTTGAGTAAGGTGTTGTTTTGTAATCAACGGCATATCACTCAAAAGCACCATTATTTTCTTTAGAGAAGGAATACGCTTTTTGACTTCCTTTAAACCAAAACTCAAACTACTTCCCATTCCTTCCTTCCATAAAGGAAAATAAATTTCAGTCGCCGTATTAGGAGAAATATATGGAGAGATCTTAATCTTATTTCCTCCAGTAATTACGAAGATAGGTTTGTGTTCACCGAATCCTTTTTCAATTGCATCTTCTATTAATGTTTTCCCTTTCCAAATTAAAGTTTGCTTTGGTTTTCCAAGTCTTGATGAACTACCTGCAGCGAGTATTAAAATAGCCTTAGACATTAAATAGGGAAGTTTGATTTAATGAAAAAGGTTGTTTATCTCTGGTTACTGCAAGAATTTCTGCAAGAATAGAAATGCTGATTTCTTGAGGTGTAATTGATCCAATATTCAATCCACAAGGACTATGTATTTTATCAATAAAAGTATGTTCTAATTCAGGGGCATATTCAAATAAAGCATCAATCAATTTTTCCTTTCTTTTACGAGCTCCCAACACGCCCAAATATGCGAATTCTTTTTTCGATAGCCGAAGCAGGTATTTTAAGTCCTTGACAAAACTATGTGTCATAATCACAATAGCAGTTTGTTGATCCATAGTCAATGAATGTATTTCATCTTCATTAAGTCGGATCAAGTTTTTTGCACCAGGAAAATCCGTTACATCGCTAGTTCCTTTTAAGGTATCAATGATACAGACATTCCACCCCGTCAAAGAGGCAAATTGACATAAAGCTTTAGCATCATGTTCAACTCCAAAAATATACAATTGGAATTCGGGTTTTAAAGTCTGATGATAGGCTTCAAATCCATGTAAATCCAATTTTGGTTTAGGATGATAAATTGATTGATCATCCACTTTAAGAATAGAATGACTATCACTTACTAAGTCGAGATGCTCTGAAAAATAACTTATGATATCTACTTCTTGACGTTTTTTTAATGTATTTTGAAAATGAATAAGTGTTTCTTCATTAACAGAAAAAGGCTCAATTAATATCTTCAATACACCTTCACAACCTAATCGAAAACGCCCATCATATTCGATGATTTTAGAAGTGTTGTTTTGGAAAACAGGAGCTGCTTGTCTTTTCACCTCATTCTCAACACATCCACCACTGATAGCACCAATCATTTGTCCATTTTCGAGCAATAACATTCTTACTCCAGGCTTACGATAAGAGGAGCCATTGAGACCAACGACAGAGATCAATACAGATTTAATCTTTTGTTGTTGAGCACGATAAGAGGCATAAATGATTTCTTTAAGTTCGTGTATCATTATTTAATTTAAAGTTGGATGATTGACATGGTGTAGATAGAGTTGTTGGAACAATATAACGATTAACGATAATAGATTAAATTTTTTATAAAAAATTAATAAGATTGGAGAGAGAGTGGGTAATTTTGATGTATTTAAAAGACGATTTCATCTCACTTTTAAAAAATGTCGCCTTCTCCTTAAAAGCTTTATATTGTATGATGAACTCAAAAAACATCACTTATTCTGCTACTCAAAAATGGACTTTAGTTACTACCATCTTAGCATCAAGTCTAGTCTTCATAGATGGAGCTGCGTTAAATGTGGCTTTGCCTGTTTTGCAAAAAGATTTAGGACTCAATGGTACCCAATTATTATGGGTAATAAATGGGTATTCTTTATTTCTTTCGGCATTATTGATGGTAGGCGGATCTTTGGGAGATTTGTATGGAAGAAATAAGATATTTTTAATGGGACTTGTCTTATTTTCCCTTTCTTCATTAGTCTGTGGAATTTCTACATCTGCGATGCAATTACTTGTTGCTAGAGGATTTCAAGGTATTGGCGGAGCACTATTGACGCCAGGGAGTTTAGCCATTTTATCAGCACATTTTGACAATGAAAGTAGAGGAAAAGCTATAGGATTATGGTCGACATTTAGTGCTTTGATGGGACTAGTAGGACCAATATTAGGAGGTTGGTTGGCAGGAATGGGATGGTGGAGAGTGATCTTCTTTTTAAATGTTCCTTTATCTATTTTTGTATTTTTTGCTATGCTATTAAAAGTACCGGAGACTAAAAATGAGGAGGCAAAACAATTGGATATTCCAGGGGCAATATTAGTGACGATTGGTTTAGCTGGAATCACTTTTGGATTTACTGAATCTTCTCAATTTGGCTATAAGGACCCAATTATATTAGGAAGTATTCTAATTGGTATTATTGGATTAATAGGTTTTGTCATCGTACAGCAAAAAAGTAAATATCCTATGATGCCTCTTTCATTGTTTTCATCCAAGACTTTCTCAGGAGGAAATTTGCTGACTTTGTTTGTGTATGCAGCTATGGGTGGAGCAATGTTTTTTATTCCATTAAACCTAATACAAATACAAGGATATAGTGAAATAGGAGCAGGAGCCGCCATGCTACCACTTATTATTTGCATTGCGACGATTTCTCCAATGATGGGGAAATATGTAGATCAAAAAGGTTTTCGAATGCCACTTATGATAGGTCCTTTTTTGACAGCTATTGGCTATATAATCTTTTCTAGAATGGGAATTACAGAAGGACCCTCTGATTATTTTACTACCTTTTTTATTCCATTTTTAGTGATAGGGATAGGAATGGGAATTACGGTTGCACCATTGACTACTGCAATAATGGGTGCTGTACCAGAACAAAATATAGGTGTGGGATCAGGTATTAATAATACTGTTGCAAGAGCGGCAAGTGTATTGGCTATTGCATTAATCGGTTCCTATGCATTGTTATCTTTTAATGCATCAGTAAAGGAGCAAATAATTGAAAAAACTGAATTTTCAGAAATTCAAAAAGAGGAAATTATCGAGGAGGCTATAAACTTTTCAGCAGCAAAACCACCGAAATCTTTAACAGAAGAACAGAAAGTTCAAATACAAGGTATTTATCGAAACGCATTTATCAGATCTTTTAATGAAGTAGTACTATTGGCAGCAATAATGACAGTTCTAACGTGTTTTGTTACCTATTTTATGATAGGAAAAGAGACGTCTTGATAACGCCTCTTTTATATAACTTGACACTTTTTATATTATGCTTGGGAAGGAGATAAAGTTTCTTCTTCCACTTCTTGAACTTTCATTCTGAAGAAATATGACGCAGCAACAAGGCATAAACCAATTAAGGCACCAAATTGTTCGCCATCACTGATATTTACGTGAGCTCCAAACGCAAGAATTAAATCAAAAGTAAATCCAGCATAAGCCCATTCTGTTACTCTTTTGAATTTATCACTCCAAATAGCAATTAAACCTAAATATTTAGCAGCTGCTAAAGGATATATAATGAATGTAGGGAAACCTAGTTTTAAGAAAATCTCCGATACCATTTCATGCTGAACTAAATACATTGTAGCACTGAAAAGCATTAATAATGTAAATAAACCAGTAGCGATGCGGAAAAAAAGTTTTGCTTTCATAATGATTAAAAGAGTTTAAGTAATTGTAGTGTATATATTTTACATGGAAAATAAAATTTCTTTAAAAAAAGTCCTCTTTAGAAGACTTGGTAATTCAAATGTATTAAAAATATTTTACATGGAAACTATTTACATGATTTTTTTATTAACTTTGAAAAGAAAATTTAAAGAGAGACCTTATGCTTAAGATTGACGATATAGTAAAAACTAGATTTACCGATGAGAGACATCGCTTTATCACCAATATGATATATACTGCAAATTGGATTCAAAATAATTTTATAGAGTTCTTAAAACCTTTTGATCTTTCTCCTCAACAGTTTAATGTATTAAGAATCCTGAGAGGAGGAAAAGAGAAGTGGAGAACAATGAATGAAATCAAAAGTTTGATGATTGATAAAGCACCAAATGCAACAAGATTGTCAGATAAGCTTTTGGATAAAGGATTGGTGGACCGTAAAAGAAGTGAAGAGGATCGCCGTATTGTTTATCTTTCTATTACTAAAAAGGGCTTAACTTTATTAAAAGAAATTGATGAACATTCAGAAAAAGAAGAGCTAAATAAATACAATCTTATCTCAGAGGAAGAAGCAAAAATCTGTAGCCAGGTGATTGATAAACTGAGAGGTGTAGAAGAAAAATAATCGGATTACAAAATTATTTTCATTTACATTTAATAAGAATTAATTGAGAACCTACTTTTAAATATAGGCGTTATAGAAGTAACAATTTTAACTCTATAACTCAAATTTATATTTCAATGAAAAAGTTGCTATCTATCTTCATCGTTTCAATTTTGACAATTGTATCTGTATTTGCAGGTGGTATTGAAGGAAACTGGGATACTAAAAATTACGGTACTGTGGTTTCTATCAAAAAGATTGATGGCAAATTACAAGGTGTTGTAAAATCATCAGGTAATGAAAAGGCAAAAGAAGGAATGCAGATCATTAGAAATCTAAAGGCTACTGATGAGGGATATGAAGGAGAGATTTATTCTATTAAAAGAGGAAAATGGATGGATGCAGAATTCACAAGAAAAGATAATATCTTGGAGGTGGAAGTAACTGTAGGCTTCATCAGTAAAACAGTAGAATGGGAAAAGAAATAGTTGACCCTATATATTTAATAAACCGGAATGTACATTGAGTATGTTCCGGTTTTTTTATGTTTAAATTATTACTCTACCAAGATAACATTAGCAGAATTTTTATAGAACTTTTACTATAGTCATCTATTTTTTATTTTGTAATAACACAACAGTTTTTAGCAATGGATATTACTTTTGAAAAAGATAGAGGAAATTCAAAGTATATAAATTTTTTACAATAAAAAAGTTTGGTGGTGAAATAACTCAAAACCATACATTAGAAGTAGATAATGAGTTTTTTAATGGTAGATCTCTTGCCTAAAAAAGATGATGATAATTTTCGTGTAGTTGCACACAATCATGATATTAAAAAAGATCATGTTCTTAATATACATACTGACGATAAATTTGAGTTTATCATAAGTTGCTTTATTAAAAATGTGACATATTGTTCAAAAGATAAAGAATTACCTTTAAATCTTCCCAATGGATTTATGATTATCAAAGATCCAAGTAATGTTATCATTACAAACAAAAAAGGAAATAAAAGACAAGTTGTCCATTTCTATTTAAATAGAAGTATCTTAAAAGAAAGCTTTCAAAAATTAATAGATGATATTGATTCAGTAGCTTTTTTTTACAGGAAATCTTCATATAATCCAATGGAGAAATTCGTTTGAAGACGAATCTAGGTTTAGTATAGATGAAGATTATCAAGAGGAATGGTATAGAATTAAATTACGTGAGCTGACCATAATAATTAAGAACACATTAAGGCAATTTATTGATAATCAGTCGCAAACTTTATTTCCTGAATATGAAGTTGAAATAGCCATAAAAGTCAGAGAAAATATTTTGGCAAATATTCGAGAAAAACCTTCCTTAAACAAATTAGCTACAGAAAGTGGAATAAATTCAAATAAATTGACACTTATTTTTAAAGAACTTTTCGGAACAACTATTTATAAATTTTATAAAGAAAATAGACTGATAAAAGTGAAAAAGGAAATATTAGAAACAAATAAATCCTTAGCAGAAATAGCCTATGATTTCGGATTTACTGATATTAATCACATGTCAAAAAGTATTATTGAAAAATTTGGAATGTCCCCTACAGATATTCGTAAGGAAACAGATTAAAATTCTATTAAAAAATTACTAAATTACTAGAAACAAACTATTCCATTGAAATGAATATTCAAGATATAAAGAACTTACCTTCTCAAAAAGGGCGTATTGCTATTGTGACCGGCGCAAATGTTGGATTAGGTTTAGAAACCGCTCGATTTTTTGCATTAAAAGATATGAAAGTAATATTGGCTTGCCGTAATCTACAGAAAGCAAAAATTGCAGCCGAAAATATTCGAACTATCGTTCCTAATGCTGATTTAGAAATCATGGAATTAGATCTAAATTCACTAGATTCCGTTCGATTATTCGCATATAATTATACTGAAAATCATGATCGATTAGATATTCTAGTTAATAATGCCGGTATCATGGTTCCTCCTTTACAAAAGACAAAAGAAGGTTTTGAAAGTCAAATGGGTGTCAATTATTTTGCTCATTTTTTATTGACAGGTTTATTATTACCGATGTTGGAAAAAACAAAAGGGTCAAGAATTGTTGCTTTAGGAAGTATGGCACACAAAGGAGGGAAATTGACTTTTGATAATCTCAATGCAGAAAAAGGGTATTCTAAAATGAAAGCCTATAGTATGAGTAAGTTGGCTTGTATTATGTTCGCTTATGAATTACAACGAAGACTTACTGCTAATAATTATCAAACAATAGCTGTTGCAGCACATCCAGGTGGATCTATGACAAATCTAGGTCAACACCTACCCAAAATTGCCATGACTATTGTGGAAAATCTATTTTTTGGATTATTCAATACAGCACAGCAAGGAGCTTTGCCAACAGTTTATGCTGCTTTAGGTGAGGATATTAAAGGTGGGGACTATACTGGACCAAGTGGTTTTAGGGAAGTAAAAGGAAATAATGCAATCAAGGTAAAATCGACAAAATATTCACATAGAGAAGATTTAGCTAAACTTTTATGGGATGCTTCAGAAAGATTGACAAGCTTTAACTACTCTTTTTAAGTTAATTTTATACTTTTGCAATCCTTTTCTTTGAAATCGACTTTGACTGTTGATAACTTTTTGAAAATTCACATCCGTAATCTCCGAATTGATAAAAGTTGTTCACATCATGGTTGATTTCGAGTTAAGGAAATAGTTTTAAGGATAAAATTAAAGGAGGTTTTCAACAAATTATTCACTATCCACAATGAGTGTGAATAAATAATGTGTGAAAACCTCCTTTTTCCAATTTATAAATTAAATGCTGTGAATAAGATTTAGTTTAAGTTGGGTTGTGGTGTCATTCTTAAATAAGGCTTCACTTCAGTGTAACCTTTCGGGAAGATAGCAGGAATATCCTCTGTTTTTACAACAGGTACAACCACACAATCATCTCCATTTTCCCAATTAGCAGGTGTAGCTACTTTATGATAAGCTGTCAATTGTAATGAATCAATAACACGTAGTAATTCATCGAAATTTCTTCCTGTTGAAGCAGGATACGTAATGATCAATTTTACTTTTTTATCATTACCAATTACAAAAACAGAACGAACTGTCAATTTGCTATCAGCATTTGGATGGATCATATCATATAATTCTGAAACTTTACGGTCTTCATCTGCAATGATGGGGAAGTTTACCGTAGTATTTTGTGTTTCATTGATATCATTAATCCAACCTTTGTGAGATGCAAGACCATCAACACTAAGCGCTGCTACCTTTACATTTCTCTTGTCGAATTCATCTTTGTATTTGGCTACAGTACCTAATTCTGTAGTACAAACTGGTGTATAATCGGCAGGGTGAGAAAATAAAATTCCCCATCCGTCACCTAACCATTCATGAAAATTAATTTCTCCTTCTGTTGTTTGAGCCGTGAAGTTTGGTGCAACATCACCTAAACGAATAGTTGACATAGTTAAAATAGTTTTAAGGTTGATAAAAGACCCAATTGGGTATGTTAGAAATAGTTGGACTTATATTTCAAAAGCAAGTTATTACATTTTTTTGGTTTTGCAAATACTAATGTTGTTTAAACAAATAAAAAGGAAAGGCATATTATAATACCTTTCCTCTTTTTTAGAATTATTTATTTGAATTTCCATATCCTGGATCAACTACAGGATTAGTGTAACCTGGATCTATGGGTTCGAATTCAGACTCTTCAGAAGTACCGTTACAAGAAAATAAAATAACTCCTAAACCAATTGTAATCAATAACCTTTTCATCTTTTTATCATTTAATGTGACATCGTTTATTTTTTGAATTTTCATATTACAAATGTCATGGATTAGCATGTAAAAAGGTTGAATATTTTAGGGAAATAGTTGAATCAATCTAGTAATATATAAGCTTTAAATGTTAATGAAATAAGGTAAAATGCACTTTAAAATATAATTTATATAATAATGTATATAACTAATTTAATGAAGTGTTTTAAAAATAACGATTTGATTTGATAATGTTATTTTTAAAACTTTACATTTGCAACACAATGAAAATTTATTCACTTATAAACACAACTACTAACCGCATTAAAAACATATGAACAACAAGCTCTCGCTTCAAAATCAATCTCAATAGGATGGTATAATCTGTCGTCCTTTCTCAAAGAAATTATTAATTACTGTACTTTAAAATTCAACATTTACATTTCATTTCACATACGATTTTCCGTTACTATTATTTCTACTATGGAATACAACCGTCACCATAGCTAGTTAATGGGAGTATTTTGCCTTATTTCGTTCATTAAAAGGATAAACTTTGGCGATAGAGTTTATCGAATAGTTTTACAAATATTGTATTACAATTTTATTAAGAGGAAGTTACTTGATAATTAAGTCTTGCCCAAAACTAGCATTTCTCAATGTTATAGAAATCAATACAAACAACATCTTTTAGGTGTTGTTTTTGTGTTTTATAGAAAAAGGCATCTTTATGAAAAAGATACCTTTTCATGTGTTCATAATTTGCTTTAATGGAGACCAGCTGTGAAAAAATATTTTATAGTCACGTGTACATAAAATAGTCCATTAAAGCACTCTTCATGGTAAAGAAAAAAATTAGTCAATAATACTCTTAATTGATGATACAAATATAATTTAATTGTGACAGATAAAATACAGTAGTGTACTATTGACGTTTAAATTGAACTATTTTAAGATGTAACAATGTTGTAACATTTTTTACATCAGTTACTTATAATATTCATGATGACAACGATTAGTTTATACTATTTAAGAGTAAGTAAGATTTTTAGGGTTCTTTAGGAAATACCTTTTTATGCCAATTAATACTGAATACAGTACCGATATAGGAGGAAGTATGATAATTTGATTTAAAAAAGACATAATACCTTTGAAGAAATCGTGTGGAATAAATCTTTTCCCATATTTTTGTGATTATTTTTGGGCCTCCTGTCTATTTTTAATAAAAAGATTGTTAGATATATACAGAGGTATTAAAGAGTTATTAAGAATAAGAAGTAACTTTGTCATATGGACAAGATGGAAAATATTCGCAACTTTTCAATCATCGCTCACATTGACCATGGTAAGAGTACTTTAGCAGACCGTCTGTTAGAATCTACTCAAACTGTTGCTCAACGTGACATGCAGAGTCAGTTGCTAGACAATATGGATTTAGAGCGTGAACGTGGTATTACAATCAAGTCGCACGCTATTCAAATGAACTACCTTCAAGATGGAGAGGAGTATGTATTGAACCTAATTGATACTCCTGGTCACGTGGATTTCTCTTACGAAGTATCAAGATCAATTGCAGCCTGTGAAGGTGCATTATTGATTGTAGATGCATCACAAGGTATTGAAGCACAAACAATCTCTAATCTATACTTAGCAATGGAGCACGATTTAGAAATCATTCCTGTAATGAACAAAATCGATCTTCCTCATGCTAACCCTGAAGTAGTTGCGGATCAAATCATGGATCTATTAGGTTGTGAAAGAGAAGACATCGTTGAGGCTTCTGGTAAAACAGGTCTTGGTGTGGATAAAATCTTAGAAGCAATTGTAGATAGAATTCCTGCTCCTGAAGGAGATCCAAAAGAGCCTTTACAAGCCTTGATCTTTGACTCAGTATATAATTCATTCCGTGGTGTAGAAGTATACTACAGAATTTTAAATGGTACTATAAAGAAAGGTGACCTTGTAAAATTCGTCAACACAGGAAAAGAATATAAAGCAGATGAAATTGGTGTACTTAAATTAGATCAAGAGTCTAGAAAGTCAATTTCAGCTGGTAACGTAGGTTACATTATTTCTGGTATCAAGGAAGCAAAAGAGGTAAAAGTAGGTGATACAATTACTTTAACAGAACGTCCTTGTGAAGAAGCGATCCAAGGTTTCGAAGATGTAAAACCAATGGTATTCGCAGGTATTTATCCTGTTGATACAACGGAATATGAAGATCTTCGTGCTTCTTTAGAGAAATTACAGTTGAACGATGCCTCTTTAGTATGGGAGCCTGAAACGTCAATCGCTTTAGGTTTTGGTTTCCGTTGTGGTTTCTTAGGTATGCTTCACTTGGAAATTGTACAGGAACGTTTGGAAAGAGAATTCAACATGACAGTAATTACTACTGCTCCTTCCGTACAATACCACGCTTACTTGAACAATGCAGATAAAGATGAAGTAATTGTAAATGCTCCTTCGGATATGCCTGACCCAAGTAAGTTAGACAGAATTGAAGAGCCTTACATCAAAGCAAATATCATCTCTAAAGCAGAATACGTAGGACCAATCATGTCATTATGTATGGAAAAAAGAGGTGAGTTGAAAAATCAAGTTTATTTAACTACAGATAGAGTAGAGTTGATCTTTGAAATTCCTTTATCAGAAATTGTATTTGACTTCTTCGATAAGTTGAAAACAATCTCTAGAGGCTATGCTTCATTAGATTATGAATTAATCGGATTCAGACCTTCTAAATTAGTGAAGTTGGATATCCTATTAAACAATGATCCTGTGGATGCATTCTCAGCAATTGTACACAGAGATGGTGCGTATGATAGAGGTAAGAAGATTTGTGAAAAACTACGTGAGGTTATTAACCGTCAGCAATTCGAAATTCCAATTCAAGCAGCAATTGGTACTAAGATTATTGCAAGAGAGACAATCAAAGCACTTCGTAAGAACGTAATTGCAAAGTGTTATGGTGGTGATATTTCTCGTAAGCGTAAGCTATTAGAAAAGCAGAAAAAAGGTAAGAAACGTATGCGTCAGTTGGGTAACGTAGAAGTTACACAAGAGGCATTCATGTCTGTATTAAAAGTAGACTAGTCTTACAGAATAGTTATAATAAAAAGGTTGTCTTTCTATGGAGAGACAACCTTTTTTGTGGATTGTAAGTACTTTTTAGCGTAATTTTTTTAAGAAAGATACTCCATATTGAGTACGCACTCTTTCAAGTAGCCACTTGCGAGCTTCAATGTCTTCATTCCCACCAATAATTAAAAAGTAAAGCCAATCTTCAGTATGTAAATGACAAAAGCGATAAGTTCTACACATAGGTTTTTCTTCGTAATTATTTATGAAATAATAAACAGACATGTATAAAACTCCTTTTACCTCGTCTACACCATCATGAATAAGACTAAATTCAATTCTATCGACTTTAACTTCTCTATTTCCACTATCTTCTCGGGAAATAAAGTCAATAATTTTCATAAAATAGGTTTATGGATTAAAATAGGTAACTATAAGATAATGAATGTTTTACACTTTACCATATAAATAGAGAAATGAAATTTTAAAGTATAAAAGGTAGAAGATTGGATAGCACAAAGAGAAGTTATGAGGTATAAAATAATATTATTGATAACTTATTACTCTGGAGCAACAAGGTGAATTTCTTCTTGATTACTTTCTGTTGGAATAACATAGGTCTGATCAACAACAGCTATTTTCTCTTCTGTTAATTCAGGTGTTTCATGTACAATGAGGTTACCAATGACATTTTGGATGACACTTTCTTTTTGGTGTGGTTCTACTTTGAAGTCCATAGCTCCCGCTTGGTGAGAAATTCTTACAAATGCCGTATCTCTACCAGCTATATCAGCAGCCTCCCAATTATACTTTAGTGTAACTGTTCTTGGAGGAATAGAATTAACATCATTGATACAAGAGGCAAAACTTACTATGATGATGCTTACCCAAAAATATGACAATAGTGAATTCATGAAATTCATCTGTTAGGTTAAAAAGAATTTTCTTGCTCAAGAGACAACTCAAAAGTTTAGAAAGACGATAAAATGTTAGAAGAAGTTTAGATATCAACATTATTTAAGACTTTTAGCCGAAATAAATTACATTTGCAGGATGGAATCTAAAAGTATTACAGAGAGTAGGGCAACACAGATTGTTTTACGCTTAATCGTCATCAGTTCTGTGGTCAGAGGGATCATTGGTGGTACCATGGAATTTAGCAATGATGAGGTATATTATTGGACGTATGCTTTATATCCTGAATGGAGTCACTTTGATCATCCTCCGATGGTAGGGTGGGTCATTCAGTTATTTACGTTAAACCTAAACTTACCTTACGAATTTTTTATGAGGCTTGGTGGTGTTGTATTCGCAGGAATCAATACTTTTCTAGCTTTCAAAATTACTTCTAAACTAAAAGATCATGTGGCAGGGATCTATGCAGCATTTTTGTATACCTCTTCCATTTATGCATCAATTTTAGCAGGAATTTTTATTATACCGGATACTCCTCAAACACTATTTTGGATGCTGAGTATCTACTTTTTGATAGATTCACTTCCAGTGGCTAAAATTGATAACAAAGCAAGAATTAATTTAGTGTTAGCAGGGGTGATGATTGGCTTAGCAGGCTTGTCAAAATACCACGCGGCTTTTATTGGGCTTGGTGTAGCATTATATGTTCTGATTTGTGACCGTAGGTGGTTTAAAGATTGGAGTTTATGGGCAGCTGGTGTAGTAGCCGTGTTATGTTTATTCCCGGTTTTATATTGGAATTATGCGAATGACTTTATTAGTTTTACTTTCCATTCTGATCGTGTAACTCCTCAATTAGAAGTACGATTGGATTATTTCTTTACAGAAGTAGGGGGTCAAATTGCATATAATAATCCTTGGAACTGGTATTTGATTATAGCAGCTATGATTGGAATTGCTAAGGGTAGAAAAGTAATGGATAAAAAAGCATTACAAGTACTATTATTCAATGGTCTACCTTTAATAGCTGTATTCACTTCTTTTGCTATTTTTAGAAGAACTTTACCACATTGGACAGGACCTGGATACTTGCCTTTGATTATCATCACTGCAGCTTATTGGAGAGATAAATTAATTGATTCAAAAGCAAAAAATGCTTGGAGATTATGGAAGCCTAGACGTATTGTAGGATCAACTACATTTTTAACGATTGTATTAGCTTTGGCTTATTGGTTGATTAATTTCAGTCCTATTAATTTGGGGAAAACAAATGAAAAAGACCCCACTAATTTTGGGGAATATGATTTTACTCAAGATATGTATGGTTGGAGACAAATCAATGAAAAGCTAAAGCCTATTTTAGCCAAAGATGTAGAAGATGGTTTGATGAAACCTAATGCTAAATTTGTTGGTTTTGAATGGTTTCCAGGTACGCATATTGACTTTTATATAGCTTATCCAAATGAACATCCAATGATAATGATGGGTAATTGGGATGCCATTCATAAGTATGCTTGGATTAATGAAATAAGAGGAGGTCTTGCTGAAGGTGAAGATGTATACTTTGTCAATGTCTCCAATTGGAGTAGAGATGTCAATAAGCAATTTGATAAATATTTCAATACAATCGAAGAAGCAGGGAGAGTAGAAGTAACACGTGCAGGAAAATTAATGCGTTACGCTTATTTATATAGATTAAGAGGATATAAAGGCAATTTTGATTTCCCTGATCCGAATGAGAAAAAACATAAACTAAAATAATTATGGAACCTTTTGGTTGGGAAAGAGAACTCTTTTTATATCTCAATAGTCATCATAATGAAACTTCCGACGCATTCTTCTGGTGGCTTACAACAGCTGTCAATTCATGGCCACTCTATGTTTTCTTAGTTGGTTTTATGTTTTGGAAATGTGGATGGAAGCAATCTTTATTTTGGTTAGTAGGTTTAGGGATTGCGATTGGTTTAGCTGATGTTATCGCATCACAGATATTTAAGCCTTTAGTCAATAGACCAAGACCTTCGCATGATCCAGCTCTAGCAGGAATGGTGCATAACCTTCATGGTTATAAAGGTGGACCTCTAGGATTTGTATCATCACATGCTTCAACTTCTATGGCTATTGCATTGTTCTTCTTTCTAGAATGGCATAAGAGATGGAAATGGACTTGGGTCTTGTTTATTTGGACAGCCTTGTATTCTTATAGCAGAATTGCTGTTGGAGTTCATTTTGTTGGAGATATATTAGGAGGTTGGTTAGTCGGAATAATAGCCGTTTACCTTGCTAGAAAGATTATTTATTGGGTCGATAATAAATATAATCTTCTCGAAAAGAAATAATGATAATAGAAAAACAGACTTCATGACGTAATAATTGGAGTCTGTTTTTTATTGTTTTTATATTTATAATCAGTTACTTACAAATATGGAGTGTATTAATGTAGTATTAGGAATGTAATAATGTGGCGGCATTTTTTTGAGAAATAATTCTGAATCTTGCACCTTTAAATCATTGAAAATAAGAATGTGCTTTAAACTAAAATATAATTGAAGACTGAGTTAGAACAATTCTCAAAAAAGTGAACAGTAAACTTTAGAACTAGAAACAAAACCAATTACTACAACTTACAACAATCTTTGAACTAACTGGATCAAAACAAAAAAAGGTCAGAAATAAGACGTTATTTCTGACCTTTTTTATATGTTAAACCTTAATTTAATAAGGAGTGATATCTAGATAGGTAATATTATGGATGACTTGCTTTTGAGGTTCATCATTTTCTCTTTCAATCATTGAGATTGAAGTTGGATAAGTATTTTCATTGAAGATAATTCTATAATCAATACTGATATCATTCATTGTTTCTGTGCTGACCAAATTAGCTTTATTATTAGAGGTAGTGATATACTTTGTCAGTTTAAATTCATCCATTTCATAAAGAATAAATAAGGTTTGGGCTGTTACTGCAGAGGTAAATAGTGAGTTCCCATAAGGGCTATATATAAAATTAGAAATAGAAAGAGGTGTACCTGTAGTTGTATCACCAGTACCCTCAAATACACGATTTACAGAAACATCTCCATCTTCATATGTAAAATATTCAATTGTATTTCGTTCGTAATTTATGATACTGTAAATCTGCCCTGTATTATGTAATGTCACTTTTACAAAAGGCACTTCGTCATGTGTGATATTAATAATCGAACCATCGTATGAAAATTCATATACACCTGTTCTGGTTTGATCCGAATTTAATATATCAATAGAAGTAATATTGAATTCTTCGTCATAGTTAAAAACCATGTGTGTACTAATCTGTTCATTGAGTTTAGTGATGATATGATTTAAATGTTGATTACTGTATGAAAAAAACATTGATTCAGGATCAGAAATAGTAGGCTCATACAAGTTGTATTGAAAATCTATTTGTATTGGAATTAATTCGACTTGAATATCAATATCAGGTGTTTCTTCTTCGTTGATAAATCGACAAGAGGTTCCTAATAATAATATCAAGTAAATTAATTTATACTTTTGGTTGATGTATGCTATCATATATTTCTAATTCTTTGAGGATAAGCCCTCCTGCCGTAAGACTAAGAATAGGTGAAAAAATTCCTCCTATAATAGGGACAAGTGACAAAAGGCTACCGCCAAAACCAATACTAATTGCAATTGATTTATTTTGACGTATAAACTTTTTACTGTTATCTACAGAAACACTCCAATTCTCAAAAAAGTTGTCCATTATATCAAATCCACTATAATAACTACTGATAATTAAATTAATAAATAAAAAAATTGGCCCTAAGAATGGAATAAAAGTAAAAGGAAGAAGTACCAATGTAAAAAAGATACTTTTTAATGCATTTGGTAATGTAATGTGCCAAGCCATCTTAAATAGTCGACCCAAATTTAGGTTACTTTCGGCATCATGTTCAAACAAAATGACGTTGATTCTTTCCGTTAAACGATCAAGAATTGGAAAACTAAGTAAATTCATTAATGGTCCAAATAATAATAAACTGGCAATTAATACAGGCAATTCAATCATCAAAAATAAAACCCAATACAAAGTACCTGAGGACTCGCCTTTTTCTGAAAAGGGAACATATTCTAATAAAGATTCGAATATTGAGGTGGTTTGTACATAGTCCATAATAGAATGACTTACATAAAAGCCACTACCTAGAAGAACGACCGATAAAAAGAACCCAAATATGCCAATGTATATGAAATAAGACATTAATTGATTCTCCTTAATAAAGCGGAAAGCCTTAAGGTATTGTTGAAAACCTGTTTTGTAAATTCTGACAGTAGTTAGTTGATTCATTCCTTTATAGTTCGTTAAAAATTAGTCCTTCTACATCCTCAAGTTTTTCTTTGACCTGAGGAAAAAGACTATCTCTGACTAAAAATTCGATGTGACACAATTCATCAAAACTTTGGTTTCCAAAATCCAATTCATAGTTTTTGGCCACTTTCATCACATCATTCATTTCTGGATAAGCAAAAGTGATTTTGATTTTCCTTTGTACAAAAAGCTCTTCAATTTCACCATTTTCTAATGCATCTGCTGCAGAAGTTTTATAAGCGTGAATTAGTCCAGGTACACCCAATTTTGTACCTCCAAAGTAACGAATCACAACAATCAAGGTATCCGTAACATTAATTGAACGTAATTGTCCTAAAATAGGTAATCCTGCTGAGCCACTTGGTTCGCCATCATCATTGGCTCTAGTTTTACTTTTATCAGCACCGATAATATAGGCGTAGCACCAATGTCGAGCATCATAATACTCTTTTCTATATCCTTTTACAATGGCTTTTGCTTCTTCTTCTGAAGTCACATGATGAGCCAATGCAATAAATTTACTTCCTTTTTCTTTGTAGATACCTTCGCTGGTACCTTTGAGGGTTAAATAGGCGTCTTCCATTTATTCTGAAAAATGTTCTAAAACGTAATCAATAGCAGTCTGCATATCTTTAGATAAACGAGATTCCGTCCAAGGGTGTTTAGTTCCAAAGGTATGAGATGCACCTTCAATGGTTTTACAGATAGAATTTGGGTTGAGTTGATGCAAGAAATCCATAGCTTGTACAGGTACTGTTTCATCTGCATCGCCATGAATATGTAAGATAGGTTGTGTGACCGAAGGAAGTACTTTCATCATTGACAAACGAGCTTCATTGGCATAATAATCTTCTACTGCTTGATAGTAGAGCGGGAGTTCTTCACCATTTCTACCATTGACAACGTGTATCATGCCTTCTTTTTTCCAATGTTCAACAGTTTCTGCTGGGAAAGTATTCACTTGTGGGATTGAAGCTAAAGTAGCTACCTTTTTTATTCTAGCATCTTCAGCAGTTTTTAATAATACCACACCACCACCACGGCTATGTCCTAAAAGATATAATTTAGATAAATCGATTGTATTGATTGGACATTCTTCATTGTGCAACCAATCAATCAATACACCCAGGTCATCCAATTCTTTACTGAAGTTATTGTTACCAAAAGCTTCATGATCTGTCACTTCAAAAGGATGATCTACGGTAGTACCATCTGAACTAAAGTTTAATTTGACACAGCAATAGCCTTTTTCTGCAAATTGGTCTGCAATCATATTGAAAGCCCCCCAATCTTTGAACCCTTTGAAACCGTGAACTAAAATAACTGTTGGCTTTTTTGTATGATTGGCAATCCAACGTGCATCTGCGACAAATCGTTTGTTGTTGTGCTTGGAAGTAAGTACAAATTCTATCTTTTTCATATTCAAAAATAGGAAAATCTTAATGGGTAAAAAAGTTGTAAAGAAGATCTATTTATGTTTCGCTGAGGTTTAATGCGATACGAAATTGTTTTGCATTAAAATGTAGCTTAATTTGGAAGGAACAAACAACAAAAATGAATTGGTGATAATGAACAAAATACTAAAAGTACTACTACATTTTTTTACAGTAATATTCTTGACATTGACTACTCAAATTGGTGGAGTTATTTATTTGGTAAGTCTTATAATTATATCAGCTACAAAGCTAAAGGCATTTTACTATCGATTAGGAATCTTTATAGTTCTTTATTTGTTAAGTGTATTTGTTATAGTACCTCCTATCGCAAAGTGGCAGGGAAGAATACCTATTCAAAATACTGAAAACCTTTGTCCAACAAATTATATGACGATTCTTTTGAATAGAAATTATGTAGTTCCAGAGATGAATCAATTGTTACAAAATGCATCAAAAGAATTAGCTAAATCAGGAATCAAATTGAAATATCTTGATGCTAACTTTCCTTTTATCAATGGATTTCCTTTGCCTCCACATTTAAGTCATAATGATGGTCGAAAAGTTGATTTATCATTAATTTATGAAGATTCAAACCATAAAATAACGAACAAGAAAAAATCAATTAGCGGTTATGGAGTTTTTGCAAAAGTAAAAAATGGAGAAGTTAATCAACCTCAAAAGTGTCTTGACGAAGGATATTTTCAATATGACTATCCTCAATATTTTACTTTTGGAAGTATAAATAATGCATTAGAATTTTCTGAAAAAGGTACAAAAACATTGATGAATGTGATCTTGCAACAACCTCAATTAGGAAAAGTGTTTATTGAACCGCATCTTAAAAATAGATTGGGCTTAGCTAATCCAAAAATTAGATATCATGGATGTCGAGCCGTTCGTCATGATGATCATATTCATATTCAACTTTAAAAAATACAATTATGTTGTCACTTGGAACTGTACTCAAGAATCTAAATTGGGGAATAATCACAGTATTAATTAGTATTCCTTTGTTTACAATTGATAGAGTTCTTCTAATTTTTCTGCCAATTATTCATAATTTTATTATGTATTTAGCAGATAAAAATAGAATTGGATGGATTTATACCATATCAGCATTTGTTACTTTTTGCATTCTTTTTATAATTTTGTATATATCTGAACATACAAGGACTTGTATTTTTATAAATAATAAAGATTATTATAATTTATTATTCTCTACGCTATTTTATTCGATAATAATCAAAGACTTGCTAACTAAATCCTATACTAATAAAAATGAACAAAGAACTCAGAAAAGTCTGGAGTAAAAGATTTACTTTGGATTGGAAACTAATAATTCACAATGATATTTTTTAAATAAATATTACTTTCAATGTTTAAATCTATTTCTCCAAAGCCATCCAAAATAAACAAAATACTCTGGTTTTTTTCCATTGTAATTTCTTGTTATGCATTAGTTATTTTCTTCCCATGAGAAATTAATAAAATAACGTCTACGAAAGGAGAATTCTTTGATACAAAGCCTTTTTCTAGTCACGAATCTATCATTAACTATTTTAATAAACTTGAGCCTAATGAATTAAAAATTCATGAAAAAATTAGTGGAGTTTATGATATGATGTATCCTTTTATTTATACATATTCTATACTTTTTTTTATTTATTTTTTTGGAAATAGAAATAATAAATGGTTTTCCTATTTTCTATTTCTTCCCATATTAACATTGATGTTTGACCTTTGTGAGAATATAGGATTTCTTAAAATTATATATCAAGCAGAATCGGATATGGAAATAGAGAATTCATTTGTTATGATGATTTCAGTATTTACCCTATTAAAATGGATAAGTTTATTTTCTTCTTTACTCTATATAGGATATGTTGTAATCTATTTTAGCTATAAAAGAAACTTCAAATTAATGACCGATAATGAACAAAGTGGTTTGAATTGATACACTGCTTTAATTAAAAACCTATTTAATAATAAATGTAAATGATTGATTAATAATAACTTATGTTTTTTAGGGCTATTTTTGAATTACTATTGGCACAGTGTCAAATATAGTAGTATTAGTAGTTTAGCACTTGAAACTTAGAAAGTTAGAGTGCCTAAATTAATGGTTTTAAATAGTTACACGTTATTAGAAGAAGGAAAGGGTGTTTCACTCCAGCTTTCTTGAAAATTAGTCCTAAAAAAGGGTAGACATCTCTAAAAAGATGTCTACCCTTTTTGTTCATAAGTATGTTGAGGTCACTAGCTTACAGCTTCCACTTCATCTCTTTCTACGCGAAGGTTGTCAATAATAAAGCGTTGACGGTCCATCGTATTTTTACCCATGTAGTATTGAAGTAATTGTTTAGTATTACTGTCTTCACTTAGGATAACAGGTTCTAAACGGATATTTTCTCCAATAAAACCACTGAATTCGTCAGGAGAGATCTCACCCAATCCCTTAAATCGGGTAATCTCAGGCTTAGTACCTAACTCTGCAATTGCTTTTACACGTTCTTCGTCAGTGTAGCAATAGATGGTCTTCTTTTTATTTCTAACTCTGAATAAAGGTGTTTCTAAAATATAGATATGACCTTTTTCAACTAATTCTGGGAAGAATTGAAGGAAGAAAGTTAAGATCAACAATCGAATGTGCATACCATCTACATCGGCATCGGTCGCAATTACTACTCTATTGTATCTTAAACCATCAATCCCGTCTTCAATATTTAAGGCGTGTTGGAGCAAATTAAATTCCTCATTTTCGTACACGACTTTCTTTGTCAAACCAAAAGAGTTTAGAGGCTTACCTCTCAAACTAAATACGGCTTGTGATTGAACATCACGAGACTTTGTTATACTACCTGATGCTGAGTCACCCTCGGTAATGAACAAAGTTGTATTTCTTTTATCTTCTTCTTCGCCTTTTTTATCATTGAAGTGCTTACGGCAATCTCTTAATTTCTTGTTATGTAGATTTGCCTTTTTCGCTCTTTCATTTGCGATTTTCTTTACACCTGCAATTTCCTTACGTTCACGTTCAGATTGCTGAATACGTTTTAATAATGCTTGAGCAGTCTCAGGATTTTTGTGAAGGAAATTATCCAATACTTTATGAACATATTCATTGACGAACGTTCTTAAAGTAGGACCGTCAGGAGCAATATGCGTAGATCCTAATTTTGTTTTCGTTTGTGATTCGAATACAGGTTCTTGTACTCTTACTGAAACAGCAGCAACGATAGAAGCTCTGATATCTGCCGCATCAAAGTTTTTACCGAAGAAATCGCGTACAGTTTTTACAATTGACTCACGGAATGCAGAAAGGTGAGTACCACCTTGAGTAGTATTCTGACCGTTTACGAAAGAATGATAGTTTTCACCGTACTGATTTGAGTGGGTGAAAGCAAATTCAATATCATCACCTTTAAAGTGGACAATAGGGTAGCGAATTTGTTCTGCATTCGTTTTTCTTTCTAAAAGATCACGAAGACCATTTTTCGAAAGATATGTTTTCTGATTAAGTTTTAATGTCAAACCAGAATTCAAATAAGCATAATTCCAGAATAAATCATCTAAATAATCAGGAAGGAAACGGTAGTTTTTGAAAATCGTATCGTCAGGCTTGAAATAGATTGTAGTACCGTTTTTCTCGTTTGATGAAGCGATTGGATAATCGTGTGTCAATTTTCCAGCTTCAAACTCTGCTACTTTCTTTTCACCGTTTCTTACAGATTGAGCTCTAAAAAAGTTAGAGAGTGCATTGACAGCTTTCGTACCTACACCATTCAAACCTACAGATTTTTGAAAGGCCGAAGAGTCATACTTTGCACCTGTATTAATTTTGGATACACAGTCGATCACTTTACCCAAAGGAATACCTCTACCGTAATCTTTTACAAGTACAGCTCCTTCATCAACGGTCACATCGATTTGCTTACCAAAGCCCATCATGTGTTCGTCAATACTGTTATCCACTACTTCTTTAACAAGGACATATATACCATCATCAGGTGCCGAACCGTCACCTAATTTACCGATATACATACCTGGTCTCAAGCGTATATGTTCACGAGGGTCCAGTGATTTAATACTGTTCTCGTCGTAATTATGATTATTTTCTGCCATAGTATATTATGCTTTCCTCACAATAATAGTTCTAAAATTAAACAAAAAGAATCTTTAAAGATGAATTTGTCTTATTTTTAATCATTTATGAGGTTAAATCATCATTTTTTGATCAAAAAAGTAATGCTCAAAAAAATGATATTCAAAAACGATGATTGAAATATAAAAAAATGTTGAAAACAGTCAAGAGACTATTCAACAATTCTTCTAATCACTACTAAACGGTCTTTCCAGTAAGGAGACATAGGTACTTCTTTTACACCGTCTTTAGAGGAAGTATATACAAAATGAAGTCCTTGCTCATCTACCTTACTGATAATACCACAATTTGATATTTTTTTGCTCCCTTTTTGTTGGCTGAAAAAGATTAAATCTCCAGGTTGAGATTCAGCTGTAGAAACTTTTAGACCTTGTTTTGCTTGTTCAGTACTAATTCTAGGAATTGTAATTCCAGCTGCACTCCAAGATAACATTGTTAATCCACTCGCATCAATACCTTTACTGCTTACTCCAGCAGATTGATAAGGAGTACCGATTAAACCAACAGCTGTTTGAACAGCAAGTTGAGCTTTTTGTGAATGAGTCATTGCTACAGTATTATTTTCTTCCACTAAAGAAACATTTGTAGTAGTACTAGGTGATGTTGTTGTAAGTACATTTTCGCTAGAATTTGAAGTCGTTTCTACTGAAGTTGTTTCAGTATTTGTTGTTGATTCATTTGTAGCCTTATCATTACATGAAAATAAAAGTATTGCTAAAGTAAATTGTAGATAATATTGAACTGTTTTATTCATTTTTTGAAAATTATTTATGAAGTTTTATTATTAATAGTTTAATGAACTCGTCTTGCTCTGCTAAATATCCCTTTCCAGTAGGCACTTGTCAACTCACTTTCCATCACACCTTTAGAAGTTGAAGCATGAATAAAGTATGTTTTATCTCCATCTACTTCTGTTACCATTCCTACATGATTAATACGAGTCCCCCCATGAGGGTGGAAAAATACTAAGTCGCCTGGTTGTAAATTATTAAAAGATACAGGCTTTCCTTTCTTTGCCTGTTCTGATGAAACCCGAGGTAATTGTACATTAGCTGCTTGCCATGAAATTAACATTAATCCTGAACAATCCATACCTTTTTTGGTAGTTCCTCCCATTGAATATTTAACACCTTCATATTTCCAAGCCGTATTAATGGCAATTTTAGCCTTTCCTTTCACATTAACAGGATTTGGAGTTGGAGTAGGTGCCGAGGACGAACTAGGAGAAGGAGAAGAGTTTGGAGTAGTATTTACTACGCCTAAGTCAGCTAATTTCTGTTGATTAACATCATCAAGTCTTCCTTGTCTTGTAGTATAGGTATATTGTTTACCAAACTCACAAGACTGAAGTGAAATCGATAATAATGCGATGGCAAAAAGTATATATTTCGTATTCTTCATAATTAATCAAGAGCGGTGAAAGAAACTGTAAAGACGTAATTACTTGGTAATTGTTACAAAATTATATTGAAATTTTGCGCCAACTTAACTTCAAGGTTAATTAGTAAGTCAATAACTATAAGAAGAATTATTTGACTAAATCACTCATTAAATTTAACTAAAGATACAAAAAAGATAAAAGCCCTCTTAGAATTTTAGTTCTAAAAGGGCCTTTTTTGATAGGGTTGACATATTTTAAGCGAGTGTCAGCGCTTCACAAGTTTTACGGGCAGCATCTTGTTCGGCTTTCTTTTTACTGTAGCCAGAACCAATTGCTTGTACTTCTCCATCAATAATTAAATTGACTTTGAATTGTTTCCCGTCTTTTCCTCCTTGCTTTGAAACAGTAAACTCTACGACTTTACTATTTTTTTGAGCCCACTCAATAATGAGACTTTTGAAATTGGTTGTAGTGGCAATAATTTCTTCAATATCATAGTGCATCATCAATAATTTATAGATGATAAATCTACGCGTAAATCTGAAACCACGATCTAAGTAAACAGCTCCGATGAATGCTTCCATCGCATCACCATAAATGGATTTATGACTCAAAGCAGAATTTTTTCTACCTTCAAAAGCCACCATTTGACTTAGTCCAATTTTCACAGCTAATCGATTTAATGACTCTCTGTTTACAATACGAGAACGAATCTCTGTAAGAAAACCTTCGTCTTTATAAGGATAACGCTTAAATAAATATTCAGCAACTACAGAACCTAATACAGCATCACCTAAATATTCGAGGCGCTCATTTGATTCTTTAAATCCTTTCATCGCTCCACTTTCAAATGCAACTGAGGTATGTTGCATTGCCAAGTGGTATAGTTTGATATTATAAGGCTTTCGGCCAATAATTCTAGAAACTACTTTAGCTAATTTTTTCTCCTGCTCATTATAAGGCGTGACCCATCGTTTTAAGAATTTTCCTAAAATCATTGATCAAATTATTGTCTCGATAAATTCGAGGAGTAAAAAACAATCCCCCAAAAATGTAAAAAATATCTATAAGTTAGGTGTTTTATTTCAACTCTTTTTTTTGTAGGGACATATAAAAATAATAAAGTTTTTTTTACAGAAAATAAAAAACCCGTTAGAATTATAGAAAACTAACGGGTTTTTATTGTGAAAAGTAGCGATTACTCAGCGTACTTTTTGAATACCATCGAGAAGTTATGACCTCCAAAACCGAACGTATTTGACAGAGCGATATTTACATCACGCTTTTGTGCTTCATTGAACGTGCAGTTTAATTTTGGATCTAATTTCTCATCAGGAGTAGTATTATTGATAGTTGGAGGAATAACACCTTTGTTGATCGCCAATAAACATGCTAAAGCTTCTACTGCACCAGCAGCACCAAGAAGGTGACCTGTCATAGATTTAGTAGAAGAGATGTTTAAGTCATAAGCATCATCTCCAAACACTTTTTTAATAGCATTTACTTCTCCGATATCACCAAGTGGAGTAGAAGTACCGTGAACATTGATATAATCAATATCTTTAGTAGTGATTCCAGCGTCTTTCATGGCCTCAACCATTACTCTGCTTGAACCTTCTCCGTCAGGGTGTGGAGCAGTCATATGATAAGCATCAGCAGTCATACCACCACCAATCACTTCACCATAAATTTTTGCACCTCTAGCTTTTGCATGCTCAAGTTCTTCGAAGATAAATGCACCGGCACCTTCACCAAGTACAAAACCATCTCTAGTAGCATCAAATGGTCTAGAAGCACCAGCAGGATCATCATTACGAGTAGATAAAGCACGTAATGCATTGAAACCACCAATACCAGCTTCGCAAACTGCAGCCTCAGAACCTCCTGTTACGAAAAGGTCTGCCATTCCAAAACGGATATAGTTAAAAGCATCTACCATTGCATTTGTTGCAGAAGCACATGCAGATACAGTTGTGAAGTTTGGTCCTTTTAATCCCCAAGTCATTGAAATATGACCAGGAATCAAGTCAGGAATCATCTTTGGAATAAAGAAAGGGTTAAAACGAGGAGTACCATCACCAGTAGCGAAAGTAGAAACTTCGTCTTGGAATGACTTTAAACCACCAATTCCTGAACCCCAGATTACACCAAAACGCTCTTTGTTGACAGCGTCTAAGTCTATTCCTGAATCATCAAGGGCTTGTTGTGTTGCCGCAACGCCATATTGGCTCACAAGGTCCATTTTACGAACCTCTTTACGGTCTATATAATCTGTTGCTACGAAGTCTTTTACCTCGCAAGCAAATTGAGTTTTGAATTTAGAGGCATCAAATTTAGTGATTGGAGCAGCTCCGCTAACTCCTTTTTCTAAGTTTGTCCAGTATTCTTCTACAGTGTTGCCTAGTGGTGTTAACGCACCAATTCCAGTTATTACAACTCTTCTAGCGTTCATAAGATTTTGATTTTGGAGGACCCCAAAAAGACAAACCTGACAGATTTAGTACCTAGTGTTTACTGAGGTACCGGCACTATCAGGTTCGCTAGCGACGTGGTCGCTTATTTTAAAGGGAGTGTAAATTACTTTACGTTCTCTTCAAGGTATTCGATTGCGTTACCTACAGTTGTGATGCTTTCTGCTTGATCATCAGGAATAGAAGTGTTAAACTCCTTTTCGAATTCCATGATTAACTCAACAGTGTCAAGTGAGTCTGCACCTAAATCGTTTGTGAATGAAGCCTCTGGTGTTACATCTGATTCTTCTACACCAAGCTTATCAACGATAATTTGTTTTACTTTTTCTGCAATTTCGGACATCTTAATAACTTTTAGTTGACCAATTTAGATGCAAAGAAATGAATTAAGATTTATAAGTGCAAATATCTTAACTACTAACAACACCAATATGTTATGCTTGCATACGGGAAACTCTGTAACTCATTGATTTTTAGGGTGTTTATTTCTTCTTGTTTTCTTTGCGAGTTTCTAAATAATTCAAAATTTCTTTCTTAGCAACTCCCATTAAGAAAATTGTAGCTTCGTTTCGTAACATTTTTCCAAAAGAAGGTACCTTACTATCATGCGGATTTGAAATGACTTTCTTTTTCCCTTTCGTATTGGTATTCTCCAATTTTGAAATTTTCTTAATATATTTTTTTTGGCTTCTATTTTTTTGAATTCGAAGCGCCCATTGCGACACTCCATACGTTACAACTAATGCTGCACCATATGTCAAAACCTTTTTGATATCTTGTTTGGTTTCGGATACTGTTCCTTGTGCCAAATCTACAAGATCCTTTTGTGCAATTTTTGTTTGTTCTCTTAAAGAGGCTTTCTCAGCATTAAGCTTCTCTCTAATTTTATTTTTCTTTGTATTGTTCATATTTCTAGGGCAAAAAAATTAGTCTTCCTCATTTTGTAATTGATCAATTGCCTGATCAATCCAAATTAAGAATTGTGTTCTTAATGCTTTTGTATAATATACTGCGACTCCAAAAATGAGTACACAGAAAAAACCTACGATCGAAAAACCAGCAAATGCAGGCCATGAGAATATATAGTTTATAAACATGGCGAATCCTAATGCAAAAAAAGCAAAAGCAAGTGTGAGGAATGTAAGCATGATTACGAAAATCACAATCAATGATAAACCACTTGCAAGTCCTGTTTTCAGTTGAATACTAAAGAGCTTTGCATAAGTCTCAATTAGCTTAACTATTGCATTGATGATTTTGTCAAATCTCTCTTTCTGATAGGCCTGTTCCTCTTCTGAAAAGATTTTATTTCTTAGATGTTTTGTTCTAGACATATAAAAAGATTATTCCCTAATTTAAATATAGTGAAAGGGTAAAAAATGTAATCTTAAAACTCAATTATAAACAAATATATAAGAATAGCTGAAAATCATTCCTACCATACGATTAAAATTCTTACTCTTTTCTAGTTATTTTACATTCCCTTGATGCTACTATAAGTTAGGAATTATAGCCTTAAGTCTTACTTTTAATAAATAGAATAAGTTGTAATAAGTGTAATTTATCCTTTTGTTTCATTTCTAATTAAACAGTAATTTACAAATTGAAAAACCATTGAATTACTAATCTGACACTTTCTATGTCCCTTATTTCTAGACTACAACAACTGCCTTTTGCCGAACGACTGAGTTTAACCGAACTAGAGCTACTTGCTAATGAAGCATCATTTAATACTTTTGAAAATGATGAGATTATTACCCTACAGTTTTCTACTGCAGAGACTTTTTATATCCTTTTTTCTGGAAAAGTTGAATATCAATTAAATGTCGGTGATCAACGTGGAGCATTGAGAGTTGGAGAAAATGATCAAAAAGGTACACCGATAGGTTGGTCTGGCTTTAGAGAACCTTATCGTTTTGCGACCACTGCTAAAGCAATCGGTACAACAGAAGTAGTGGCATGGGATAATGTAAAGTTGAGAGCGTTATTTGATAATCATCCACAGATAGGAATGCATTTTCTATCCTCAACCTTATTATTTAGTACACATCTATTAAGAGATGCAAGAAGTGTATGGATTAAAGAGTCAATTCCGTTGTCAACAACTAGTTTTGAAAACAGTAAGACATATACGTCTTTTCAAGATAAGGGCCCCAAAGAATCTGATCTTGAATTTTTTCGTCAAAGTTCCTTCTTTAACCCTTTTTCAGATTGGCATTTGATGAAATTGGCGAATATTTCAGACAATAAAATGTATAGGCAAGGTGAGAAGCTTTTGTCAAAAGGAGAGAAGTCTAACCGCTTTATGGTATTGAAAAGTGGAAAGGTAGCCTTGAATTATGTAAAACCAAATGGAGAAGTTTATACTTCAGATATTTTACAAGAAAAAGGACAGGTCATCTTATGGAGTGCTGCTAGTTTTGATGCAATTCCAAATACAATGGAATTGGTCGTATTAGAACCTATTGAAGTCTTAGAAATTCAAAGAATTGATTTATTAGTATTGTATAGTGAATTTCCAAGCTTAGGAATGGTTTTTATGTACCGTTTATTATGGTTGCTTGGTAGCGCTTTGAAAGCAATTCGAGCTCAGGTGATTACACAAACGTATGATCGAGAATTGTTAACTATTCAAACGATGATCGATCAAGCGGGAGCACAATTAAGTGTATGTTCAGATATTCACAAAATACCTCTTCTATTGTCGGAAAAATTGACGCAAGGAATGGCATTCGATGTATTGGATCAATTAAGTAAATCAGGAATAGGCCAAGAAAAAAGTTTAGCCAATCTGTTTGTTAAAGTAACAAATCCACTTCGAAAGGAATATCTATTTTTGGAGGGGTTAAAGAAAATGACAGATCATGTGATTAAGGCACCAACAAACTCAGCCCCTTCTTTATTAAGAAATGAATGCTCTGAACTTTTTGAACAAGCCATCGCTTATTTGGATATAAAAATTAATGGTTTAGAAAATATTCCATCGGAAACAGGAAATATATTTATTTATAATCATCTATTAAATCATCCTTATTATACGTTACCTAATAATTTTCAGATCACTTTAGACTCACACTTTATTTCAATGCTTTTGTATAAGTATTATAAAGATTCTGGATTAAGGGTGGTAAGAATAGGGAAAGGTCCTGAATATGGACATCAGGATTATTACAATAAACTAGGTCATTTGGGAGTAAGAACAGCTGATTCAGACCCTACGTCGATGACAGTTGAAGAAAAAAGAGCAATTCGAAATGCTTTCTTTGATGAAGCAAGTCAAAAACTAAAAGAAGGAACGAACTTAATCTTGAGTCCTGAAGGAACAAGTAGAGAAACACATCAATCTCCAGTAGAGTTTAAACCGGGAGCTTTTATGATTGCCAACCATTCGGAAATAGATCCATTAATAGTGCCTATTGCATTAGCTTTTTTTGATAAAAGAATGAGTAAAACAAAATTAGGAGTAGTGATAAAACCTGCATTTAGACTTTCAGAAGTTTTACCTGGAAATAAACCTTTTAAAGAGGAACTAAGAACATTCCTAAGTGGTTATTCAAAAAAATATAGAACATATGTGGAAGAAGCTATTGATTTAGTGGAAAACAATTAAAATATGACACCAGAAGAAATACAATTTTACAAAGAGGAGGGATTACCAGAATTAAAAAGAAATATTCAAAATCAGCCGAAAATTAAGAATCCCATTGTTTTTTATGGAAGTTCTTCTTTCAGACTGTGGTCAACTGTGAGAGAGGATTTGAAAAATAATGAAATTCTAAATCTTGGTTTTGGAGGTTCTACACTTGAAGCATGTTCATTATATTTTAATCCATTATTCAAGGAAATAGAAGCACCCAAAAGCATTTTCATTTATGCTGGAGATAATGATTTGGGTGGTGGTCAGAAAGCAGAAGATATATTGTTTTCATTTGAGAGTTTATACGGACAAATAAGATATAAATATGGAGAAGATCTACCGATCAAGTATTTATCTATCAAACCAAGTCCAAGTAAAGACACTATTCAATCTGAAATAGAAAAAGCTAATTTCTTAGTAAAGGAAGCGATACATACTTTGAAAAATATTAGTTATGTGGATATCTACTCACCAATGATTAATGAAGATGGCAAAAGCAGGCCAGACCTATTTGAAGAAGATATGTTACATATGAGGCCTGAAGGGTATGAGATTTGGAGGGAAGTGATTCAAGAAGAATTATAAGCATAAAAAAATAGCCTACTTTGACGAGTAGGCTATTCTTTTATAAATGTATTTATTCTCCTTTATTGAAGTAATTTGGATTTTGTTGTAAGAACATTTCCGCATCTTCTGCAGTCATCTTAAACTTATTCATTAGCATTTGAATTTCTGGTCCAATTACTCTTTTCGGAGCTGCTTTCTTTCTAGCAGTAGTTGCTCTTTTTTTAGTCTCTTTATTCTTCTTTTCTCTAGCAACAGATTCTTCTACTTCTGCAGTCACTACTGAACCACTTCCATCACATCTTACTAAGTGACTTGAGAAGTCTGCATCTGGAATTCTGCTCTTACATCTAGGACAAGTTCTTGTTGAGGCCATACTATAAATTATATGATTAAATAAGTGTCTGCAAATATAATGTAAATTTACTCGAAAAGGTT
The DNA here is from genome assembly GCF_056161045.1 of Flammeovirga sp. AWQ4_249. Classification (NCBI taxonomy): domain Bacteria; kingdom Pseudomonadati; phylum Bacteroidota; class Cytophagia; order Cytophagales; family Flammeovirgaceae; genus Flammeovirga; species Flammeovirga sp. AWQ4_249. The sequence continues at coordinate 7,696 of NZ_JBSWYJ010000033.1, read as the reverse complement.
CGCTGAAAATTCAGATTTTAGAAACATTCAAGAAATTGAGACTTATTACGAAATCAATTCTTTTTTTAATCTACAAGATTCTTATTTCTACGACATTTTTCGCTACAATATTTTACCTCCTCCCAAACTTTTTTCCATTTTTTTCTCCAAGTAAAAGGTCGCTGACAAACACAACATATTTTAGTAGGTAAATCTTGCTTTTTCATTCTACTTTGGTTTTTAGAAAAGGTGATTCCAATGTAGCTTTTGGGAAACTTCCAATTTGATTTAATGAGTAATAAGAATGAAGACCAGAAACAGCAGCGGTTTTCGCATTAGTTAAATCTAAATTTCCTTCAAAATCTACAAAATCATCATTTTTTATATTAATAAAGCATATTTTACCAACAACAATTGTAGTATTATTCGCTTTTACAGGTATCAATTCTTCTAATTGTAAACCAATTTGTATACTACTTTCTTTAACAAATGGGCAGGGTAATGTAGTATAATATTCAGTAGTAAAACCACAAGTGGAAAATTCAGAAATTCCTTTTTCAAATTTAGCAGAAGTATAGTGTGCATTTTCTACTTTTGAAGTAGGAATGTGATTGATTGAATAATATTTTTGTTGAAGTATATTTTCTAACGTGTGTCTTGGACCTTTTTGTGAAGGTCTTGTAATAAATCCAATCAACGGTGGATTACTTCCCAAGTGAAAAACTGAACTGAAAATGGCTAAATTCTCTTGTTTATTTTCATCACAAGTACCTATTAAATTAGCTGGTTTTATACCAGTGATAGAATTGATTAAATTGATCTTATAACCAAACTCTAATTTTTCAATTTCTTCTTTGTTATACAGCATGAGAATAGGATTTAAAAATTTCTTTTTTGACTAACTTCCAAAACTTGAAAAAAGAAGGATAATACCCTTTGACATTGGAGATCCAATCTCTACTTTCTTCTGTTCCCTTGTAATGATGAACAGTAGGATGCTCTTTGTAATAAATAGGGGAAGATTGAAGTTCTTTTTCTAATACTGTAAATTCTCCAACATAGAGTTGTATACCGTCAATATTTTTTGATAAGGCTAAGATAAAATCTAATACTTTAGAACTAATGGGATATTTATCAAAATGTGATGGTTCTAATAAAAGTATTCTATTTCCTTCGATATCATTATTCCATAATGGATCTAAGTTATATGAGTTGTAAATAAAGGTTGGTATTTCTTTATCTATTGAAATTAATGCAGCTGAAGGGAGTTGAGTTTTAAATTCAATATCACTACACTCTTTTAAACTTTCTGGAATACTTAATTTTTCAATTTCTTCATAAGATGTATCTAAAAATGTATACTTCTGATCAGTGTGAGTGTATTTATTGATGTTAGCTTGGTTTGCAATGTATTTTTTATGACTATTTGCTCCAGAAACCCATTGCCAACTCAATGCATTACTAGCCCAGTCATGATCCAATAAATGGTAATACATCCATTGAGCAGGTTTCTTCCAATGCGATTGACCAATATTACATATCAACATGGATAAATACATCCTAGAATGATTATGAACGTAGCCAACATCTTCTAATTGTTTTATTTCATGATCAAGAAAAGAAATACCAGTTGTTGCATTGATGACAGCTGAGGGTATTTTATGATGTGCGACATTAGGTTGTACATGTCTCAAGTCATGATCAACTTCTTTGTGAATCCATATCTGTTGCCAATAATCCCGCCATGCTAATTCTTGTACAAACTTTTCTATTTTCCTTAAATTATATCCTTTTTGCACTAAATGAGAAACAACAAACTTCGTAGAAATTACTCCTCGTGAAATATAAGGAGATAAATAAGAGACATCTCCATCAATATAATTTCGTGAAGCTCCATAACGATCAGGAGAATATTGGTTAAGGATATCGATGATAGAAGAATAATGAGTGGGGAAACTTAATTTCTTATTCATACAATACACATTGTTAAAAGTAATTACCTTAATAATAGAATAGTATTGTAAATTGTTTTCAGAAAAGTGGAGATAAAAAAACAAAAAAATTACAACTTATATTATTAAAATTACGTTAAATAATATTTTATATTACAGTTGAGTTAAGAACTAAACTACTTTGTAACTAAATTTTTTCACCACTATTTATATAAATATGAATAACATTGAACTGCAGAAAAAAACAAAAATAACACTAAAAAAAGGAAGTAAAATATCTTTAATAAAAGACAATGGTAACTCATTAGATTTTGTTAGAGTAGGTGTAAACTGGGGAGCAATCAAAAAGAAATTTTTAAATTTTATCCCAGTTACAACTTCAGTAGATTTAGATGCCAGTTTATCTGCATTCGATGATAATATGAAACACCTTTACACTGTTTTTTATAATAAATTATCCTCTCCAGATGGTGCAATTAAGCATTTTGGAGATGATTTAGAAGGTGATATTAATGGAAATGATGGTTTAGATAATGAGATTATTTGGATAGATCTAAAAAATATACAAAGCAATGTAACTCAACTTTATTTGTACCTGAATTCCTACAGTCAACAGAACTTTTCAAAAATACCTTTTACGGAAATTAATATCTATTCTCAGAACGAATGTTTGGCTAACTTTAATTTATCAGCCTCTGAGGAATATGCAAAATATGTTTCAATGTTGATGGGACGTTTAGTATTAAAAAATAACTGTTGGGAATTTGAAGTAATTGGAACACCAATTGCTGCAAAAGATATTTCAGAAACAATTTTACATATTAAGGAAAACTACTAAAAATCACATTAGATTAATATGGGCATTAACTTAAAGAAAGGAAGTAAGCTTAACTTGATGAAAGATAATGTTAAGCTAGATAAAGTCATGTTGGGTATTGGTTGGGATATTGTTCCTGGTAACTCATTAGATTTAGATATTTCTGTTTTTATGGTTGGTGAAAATGGTAAACTACCCGCAGATGAATATTTCATTTTTTACAATAACCTCACATCTCCAGATAAAAGTGTAGAACACACTGGCGACAATAGAGATGGGGAAGGTGATGGAGATGACGAAATGATTTTAGCCTACTTATCTCAAATTAATCCTTCAATTCAAGAATTAATTTTTGTAGCATCAATACATAACGCAGATGTTTTAAACCATCACTTTGGAATGTTATCGAATGCTTACATAAGAATTGTAGACGTAGATCAGCAAAAAGAGATTTTGAAATTCAATTTGAATAAAGAAAGTTTTGGAACAGCAACAGATATGGAATTTGGTAGGTTGGTGAAGACTGGAAGAGAATGGACTTTTAAAGCAGTAGGTGAAGGTAGTAGAATTGGTTTACAAGGATACGTAGATCAATATGTTTAGTAAACTGTGATAAACCCTAAGAAGAGACTTAATAAAAATTAGGTCTCTTTTTTTTACCCTTTCAATATGAACATTTTTAGTTTTTGATTTTTATAAAAATTCAATGAGAATCATCACTAATAAGCATTTAAAAAACAATTTTAAGAGACTTCTTATTAACGTATCATCTAGACTGATTCGTCAGTAAATCATTTTAAACTCTGAGAACTAACTCTAAAAAGGTTTTCAATCTTTCGAGTTTTATATTAATTCAACTTATACTGCTATTTAGCCCCTTTTTTTGTTAATGTGACAGGTGGAATTTTTTTTCACATTTTTTAATTATCTATTCAATAATGTTAAATACATGCTATGAATGAATAATCACTTCTACAATGCAAACATCATCTTTTATTTATTGCATTTTTCTAATCTATGAATGAGAAGTTATTCATTTTTTAATAATGTCTAATTTTTATTTTTTTCGAAAATACTGTCACAAATTTGAATGTACACTTGTTATACAAGCGAATTTCAAAAGAATTGAGTGTTTCAACTGGACTAAAAACAGTACTAAAACAGACAACTTTTGAAGCTAACATTGAACAATAATGAGTAGTGTGATTTTAAAATTGTACTATTCCAAGAATAAAAGATATGACAGACACAAACCAACTGCTTAAAGAAACGCCGATTGCCATTGTTGGTATGGCATCTGTTTTTGCAGACTCTGAGAACCTAGAGAAGTACTGGGAGAACATCATCCAAGGTGTGGATTGTATCAAGGAAGTTCCTGATGATCGTTGGAAAATTGACGATTACTATGATCCGAACCCATTAGCAGAAGACAAAACTTACTGTAAAGTAGGTGGCTTCGTTCCAAAAATCGATTTTAATCCAATGGAGTTTGGTTTACCGCCAAACATCTTAGAGGTAACTGATGCTTCTCAATTATTGGGCCTTGCTGTAGCAAAAGACGCTTTAATCGATTCAGGTTATGCTCCAGGTTCAGATGCGTTAAAAGCAGAGTTAAGAGAAAGAACTGGTGTAATTCTTGGCGTTGGCGGTGGTCAAAAGCTAATCATTCCTTTGACAGCTCGTTTACAGTACCCTGTATGGAGAAGAGCATTAGAGTCAATGGGTATGCCAGAAGAGCAAATCGCAGTGGCAATTGAGAAAATGAAAGCTGCATTCGTGCCGTGGACAGAAAACTCATTCCCAGGTTTATTAGGTAACGTAATTTCTGGTCGTATCGCCAACCGTTTCGACTTTGGTGGTATCAATTCAGTAGTAGATGCGGCTTGTGCGGCTTCTTTATCTGCTATCAAAATGGCAGTGGCTGAATTAGTAGAAAAAAGAGCAGACATGATGATTACTGGTGGTGTGGATACTGATAACTCACCATTCATGTACATGTCATTCTCAAAAACGCCTGCATTCTCTCGTAAAGGTAGCATTCGTCCATTCGACCAAGATGGTGACGGTATGTTGATCGGTGAAGGTGTGGGTATGATGGTCATGAAGCGTTTAGAAGATGCTGAGCGTGATGGAGACAAAATATATGCTGTAGTAAACGGTATCGGTGGTTCTTCTGATGGTCGTTATAAGTCAGTATATGCACCTCGTCCTTCAGGTCAAGCTTTAGCGATGAGAAGAGCATATGAGGAAGCAGGTTATGATCCATCAACTGTAGGTTTAATTGAAGCACACGGTACGGGTACTAACGCAGGTGATGCATCTGAAGGTGTATCAATGGGTATGGTATTCGGTGATGATGGTGTGAAAACAAATCATATCGCCTTAGGTTCTGTGAAGTCACAAATTGGTCATACTAAAGCAGCAGCAGGTGCAGCAGGTATGATTAAAGCGGCTTTAGCATTACACCATAAAATCCTTCCAGGTACAATCAATATTACGAAGCCGAACCCGAAATTAGAAGTTGAGAAGAAAGCATTCTATATCAACTCTGAAACTCGTCCTTGGTTCCAAAAGGATTCAGTTACTCCGCTTAGAGCAGGTGTATCAGCATTCGGTTTTGGTGGTGTAAACCTTCACTTCTCTTTAGAGGAGTACAAAGGGCAATCAATCGAGAAAAATAGAGTTCACAACATCCACAGACAATGGTTACTTTCTGAAGTATCATCATCTGCATTGGTTGCTTTGGCTCAAAAACATATTGCAGGTCTTACAGGTGCAGACGCTAAAGCATACTACAAAGAAGTATCAGCTACAGCATTTGCAGAAAACGTTCCTGCTAACCAGCCAAGAGTTGGTTTCGTTGCTTCATCAATTGAAGAGGCTACGAAAAAATTAGAAGCTTTTGTTGCTGCATTATCGAAAGATACTAACGCAGCAGAGTGGAAAAACCCAATCTTAAATGTTTGGTATAGAAATGCCGCTTACAACGGTAAGGACAATGTTGCTGCTTTATTTGCAGGACAAGGTTCTCAATATACAAATATGGGTAACGAGATCGCTTGGTCATTCCCTCAAGTTCGTGAAGTATTTGCGAAAGTGAACGGAGAGTTCGAAGCGAGCAACAAAAAACCTTTAACTGAGACTGTATATCCGATTCCTGTATTCAGCGATGAGGAGCGTAAACAACAACAAGCGGTACTTACTCAAACTGAAAATGCGCAGCCAGCAATTGGTGCATTAAGTGCAGGTATGTATCACATTTTACAAAACGCAGGCTTTAAAGCAAACTATTTTGCAGGTCACTCTTATGGTGAACTTTCAGCATTGTATGCTTCAGGTGCAATTGACTTAGCAACGTTCATCAAACTTTCGAAAGAAAGAGGACAAGCAATGTCAGCACAAGCTGGTGTAGATGCAGGTACTATGATGGCTGTAAAAGCAGATGTAGTTGCAGTTCAACCGTACATTGGTAAATACCAAAATGTACAAGTTGCCAACATCAACTCTGGTACACAAACAATATTAGGTGGTGCGAAGAACGAATTGGAAGCACTTAAAACGGAATTAAAAGCAGCAGGCTTATTAGCGACTATCCTACCAGTTTCTGCCGCATTCCATACACCTTATGTTGGTCATGCTTCTAAACCATTTGCTGAAGTATTAGATAACACAACAATCGCTGTCCCTCAAGGAAAGCTTTATTCTAATACATTAGGTTCTGCTTACCCAGCACAACCTCAGTTCATTAAAGAAACATTAAAAAGGCATATTTTAAGTCCAGTTAAATTCAAAGAGCAAATCGAGAAAATGTACCAAGAAGGTGCAAGAGTGTTCGTTGAATTTGGACCTAAAAACATTCTTTCAAACTTAACTTCTGAAATCTTAGCAGGTCAAGATCACCAAGTAGTGGCATTGAACCCTAATCCTAAGAAAAACTCAGACGTTCAGTTGAGAGAGGCAGCTATCCAATTGGCTGTAATGGGTATTCAACTTCAAAACTTTGATCCTTATGCTAGACCAGTTCAAGTAGGTGGAGCGAAGTCAAAAATGAACGTTCAGATTTCAGGTACAAACTACTTGACTGAAGGTTTCAAGAAGAAATACCAAGATATATTAGCGAAGGGAGGAAAAGTGCTTTCGCAAAAAGCACCGTTAGTTGAGGAAATCGAGACGGTGATTGCTGAGACAACAGACATGTCTCAAATTATTGAAGAAAAATTACGTCAGAAACAAAATTCAGCTTCTATGGCAGAGAAGGCAGTATTGGATCAAATCCAAGCAGATATTCAGCGTTTAACTGAACAACAATCACGAATCGAACAAATGTTGTCGTCGTTGTTCAACATGCAAACAAATAATCAATTAGCTTCAGCAGCAGCACCTGCTCCACAGCAGTTACAAGCTCCAGTTGAAGTGCCGACTCCAGCGCCAGTAGCTGAAACAGTTGCTCCAACTCCTGCACCAGCAGCGACTCCAGTAGCAGCAGCACCTGCTCAAGGTGGTGTATCAAATGCAGAAATCGAAGCATCTTTATTAGAAGTAATCGCTGAGAAGACTGGTTACCCTTCAGAGATGTTAGAAATGGGTATGGATATGGAAGCTGATTTAGGAATTGACTCTATCAAGCGTGTTGAGATCTTCGGTGCGATGACAGAGGCTAATCCATCAGTTCAAGGAGTAGATCCACAAGAATTAGCAGAGTTAAGAACATTAGCTCAAATTGCTGAATACATTTCAGGAAAAGCTGGTGCAACATCAGCACCAGCAGCAGCAGCAGCTCCTGCACCGGCGGCGGCTCCCGTAGCAGCACCAGTTCAAGAAACTGCAGCTCCAGCAGCTCAAGGTGGCGTAACAAACGCAGAAATCGAAGCATCTTTATTAGAAGTAATCGCTGAGAAGACTGGTTACCCTTCAGAGATGTTAGAAATGGGTATGGATATGGAAGCTG
>NZ_JBSWYJ010000032.1:0-57908 GCF_056161045.1 Flammeovirga sp. AWQ4_249 | reverse complement strand
GCGTATGCTATACGCCTCTACACACATCATGTTTTTCCTTAGCCGTTTGCTGAAGGGAGTGCAAAGGTAATAGAAGGTTTTTTAAATGCAATAAGCTCTTTGAGAAATTACATTAAATAAAAATCAATAAAAAAGTGCATCCTCCATTTGAGAATGCACTTCATATATTAAGTATCAAGAAATGAGACTATTATCTATGCTCAGGTCTTAATAAATCATTTACAGTTTTAACTGGAGTAAATGTAGAAACTGGTACTTCTACAAATAAAGTAGTCCAATACGCCATTGAACCATTCCATAAACCAGGTAGTTCAATTGCTTGAATTTCCTGACCATCTCTTGATTTATGTGTAATAAAACCTGCATTTTCATTACGATAGTCAAGTAAATCAAACTTCTCACCCTTATAGTTTTTAACACCACATACTAAATCTACAGGGTTAAAGTGCGTTGCTGCATTTGCAATTTCTCTTCTTACAGGATTTGCAAAGTTGATTTGTGCACTTTCTACGATTTGAAGTGATCTATGATTTCCTTCTTTTAACCAGAATGGGCCACCACCTGGCTCTCCTTCATTTTTCACCATTCCGCAAACACGAATTGGACGATTTAATTTATCGAAGAAGTACTTTTCAATTTCTTCAGAAGAAAGACCACTTAGTTCTTCACCTAAACTCCAACCAAGACGCTTCATACAGAATTCAATTACTTCTGAAGTAAACTCATCACTTGATTCTCCAGCTTCATGTCTTTTTAAGAATGAGAAGATTTTATTTTGAGTTTCAACAAGAATACTTGCTAAAGCTTTTTTGTATTTATAAGTATCTTCTTTTAATCTATCTGTTGTTACGTTATCAATATTTTTAATAAAGATAATATCAGCATCAATATCATTTAAGTTTTCCAATAATGCACCGTGACCACCTGGTCTAAACAACAATTGACCATCTTCTTTTCTGAAAGGTTCATTCTTTGCAGTTGCTGCAATTGTATCTGTTGAAGACTTCTGCGTAGAGAACGAGATATTGAAATCAGATGCATATCGTTTACTGTATACTTCTTTATATACATCTGTAAGCTCTTGGAATTGCTCTAAGTGTTCAGGAGAAACTGTAAAGTGAATATTTACTTTTCCATCTGAATCTTTAGCATAGTTAGCACCTTCAATCATATGTTCTTGTACAGGTGTTCTAACTTCTCCATTGTATTTATGGAAACCAATTAAACCTTTAGGACGATTTGCTAAATGTAAACGGTTACTTGAGAATGTAGCTTGAAGAATACTCTTATACTCTTTATTCGCTACTAATACATCTAAGTTTCCTAATTTTTGAGCTACTTCAGAATAAATTTCAGTATATAAAGGAAAATGGATTATATTATTAAAGAAATCAGCTACTAATCCTTTACTTTTTTCAAGGTCAGGTTCAGCAAATGAATCTTTTGCTTCTAAGTCATTTTTAAATTCTAGTAAAGCTTTAAACATACGTGTTGCTGCACCTGATGCTGGTACAAACTTTACTAGGTCTTTACCATTTATTGCAGCCTCATATTCATTTACAAAAGCTTCAATTTCACTATCTTGTAATTTTATGATACCGTCTCCAATTGTAGCAGGGCGAATAATATTTGCATATTCAAAGCCTGTACTAAAGTAATTTAATTGTTTTTCTACTACTTCTTGAGAGATCTCTTTTTCATTCATTAATTCGAGATCCTCAGGACGGAATTTTGTTGTTATTGACATTTCTATTGTTTCCAAGGTTATAGACGTTTTATTTTATAATTGTTAGTATAATTTTTGGCTGTTATTTTTTCTTTTAATAAAAGGAATAAATTAAGAACGGCACTACACTTACTTTTTCAACTACAAAGAAACTAAAAAAGGAATTAAAAACGAAACCGATTGCATTACTTAACTTAATTTCAAATAAAAATGAATGGATATTGAATATTTTGTACTTTTGAGTTTAACTAATGTACAGACAAATGAATTTTTTTGTAAAAAAAGAAAGCCCTACCCTTAAATCAATAGGCTTAATCACCTTATTTTCAATACTAATCTTATCATCCTACTTTTTATTTTTTGATATTACAGATAGAATTGGGTGGGAAATTACTGGCTATGTAGAAGCTTTAAAAACTCCTTTATTTTCGTTTGAAAAATGGAGAACTGCCTTCGATATACAGACTGATTCATTCTTAATTCTAGAATATTTTAAGGGTAATGAAATTCATCTAAAATCAGAGTATTCAATATTATATGGTTGTGTTTTAATCATAGGCTTTTCTATTTATTTAAGTAGCATAAGTGGCCTTACAAGATTGTGGCATGCTATATCATTTGGAGTGTTTGCCATTTTGATTGGTACACTACATTTAGAAAACCTACATTTCTTATCCAATATCCATGATAAAGCATTTACTAGTTTAGTTTTACTCACCTATGTTGGGATTAGTTTCTACTTTCATTTCAATTCATATATTTCATTAATTGTACGTTTTGTTACTTATCTAGCAGTCAGTATTGGATTGGTTTTTCTAATTCAGAACTTTTCTGTAAATCCTTATTGGTATGTAGAAAGTATAAGTTATTCTTTTTCTAGCCTTACAATAATTTCATTTCTTTTTATTGTTTTTATTTCGCTTTCAATACCTTTTGGAATATTATTCATAACTACTTTCAAAAATGTAGGTCAAGGTGGAGATAGCTTAAAACACTTCTATGTTTTTTACATTATTTATATAGCTAATTTAGTGTATGTCTATCTACATACTTTTCATCAAGTAGATCTAGATTTATACTATTTAAATCCTTCAATTCTATTTATCATTAGTACATTGATTGGGTTATGGCTAATTAATCAACAAGATGAACTCTTTGATTCTGTTTCAAGGCAAGATGATACTTTGTTCTGGATTTATTTAGGAAGTAGTATTATTGCTTCAGCAACATACGTTTATCATCAAGCTATTTTTGACACTTCGTTTGTTATTGCATTTGAAGAAACTATTTCAATTTGTTTCCTTGGGTTCGGCTCATTAATGCTATTTTATATTTCGTATAATTTCTATGAGATATTTAAACAAAACCTCCCTGTTTATAAAATTGCATTCAAGCCTCATAATGTTGACTTTTTATCTTCATGGGGTGTAGGTTTCTTTATTACTGCAGGATTATTTTTTATAAATGAATTTACAACCTACAGATCGGTTTGGGCATCTTATTATAATAGTTTAGGAGACTCAGAATATTTTAATGGACAAACATATTTAGCTGAAGAAAGATATGGAATGGCAAAAATGTATAGCATCTCTAATCTTCATTCTAATTATATGCTTGCCAAAATTGCATTAGAAAATAAAAGAGAAGATGTTGCTCATTTGGCTTATGAGAAAACAACACTATTTGAATCTAGTGCTCAAAGCTATATTCAAATGTCTCTTATTGATGAAAAAAATAAAAATTACATTGAGTCAATAATGAATCTAAAAGAAGGTATAAAACATTTCCCTTCTTCAAAAGAAATCTATAATAACTTAGCCTTGGCCTTCTATAAAATCGGTCAAGTGGATAGCACACTTCATTATTTAGATCAAGGTATAAAAGTAAGTAATAACGACGCTCCAATTCTAGAAAGTAATTATCTAGCAATCTCTGCATTATCCAAAATACCAATTGATGATCAAAGTAAATATCTAAATCCTATCAATGAAAATACACCTCTGAATGAGTCTGTAAATCATTTAGCTTACTTGAATGAAAATCTTATCCAAACGACTAGTTCTTTTGAGGAAGATTTTGTGAAAGACTCTATTTTGAATGGAAATCAAGTTAGTTACATTTATAATTACAGTTTGAATACAATTAATAAGGATAGTAGTAAGAATATCAACACTAAGATCAACTCTTTATTAAATTCAGACAATAATTTAGATTACAAAGAGCAACTTCTATTTGCTTCTTATGTAAATCACCATAGCCATCAAGAGTATTTATCTGGAAGACATAATTTATTGGAATTAAATGACCGTTTTGGAAAAATGAACGGCTATTACCTTTTCTTATTAGGGTTAGAGGCTCTAAAGAATAATCAATTTGAACTTGCAACAGAACAACTGAATAATGCATTTAAGTTAGGTCAAAAATCTGCTGCATATCCTCTTGCTTTAGCTGCTTCTCAGTTAGAGGATAAATCTTTATCTAAGAGAACATGGGCATTCGTTTTTAAATTGAATATTTTATCAAAAGAAGATCAAGAAATTATTTCTCATTATTTAGATAATAAACAATTGAGAAATTTTGGTGAAGATGAATATTATTTCCAGGTTCTTTTAAATCATCCTACATTAAGTATTCAAGAAAAATATGACGGTATAATGAATACTAGTGGTCTACTTCAAGATGATTTACTAGAAGTTACTTTAGATTATTACATTAAAACGAAAGAAAAAGAAAAAGCTAAACAGTTTATTAAAAAGTTAAGTCGTCTTAATCTAAGTCAAAAAAGTAAAGCAAAAGTAATCCAAACAGATTATTTATTAGATTTAGATACTGAAATTAAAAACCTTTGGGTTGATCAATTAGATATTAATTCAGAAGAAGGTAAATTGTATAATGATATTTATAAAGACACTAAATTCTTGAATGAAAAAGATGCTGAAAAACTATTTTTCAATAAAGCATATGTCAAATATCACACACAAAAATTAATGAAGGAGGAAAATACAGAAGAGGCTTTTAAATTTATTTCTAGTCAACTACAATTGAATCCTTATTCAGAAATTATTACGAACAGTTACTTAGAAACATGCTTCTCATTGGGATTAAAAGATTTTGCGAGTTCTAAAAAAATTGAAGCTGAATACCTTTTATCTGATGATGCTGTGAAAAGAATCAATACATTATATGCATCTCTTTTAGAAGGCTATAATCAAAAAATTAACCAATGGGATACACTAACAGAATAACTTATGTCAAAAGAGGTAATTAAAACACAAGGCATCTCCAGAATTTATCATATGGGTGATGAGGTCATTAGAGCACTAAAAACAATTGATATTTCAATCAACAGAGGAGAATATGTTGCATTTATGGGACCTTCTGGGTCTGGTAAATCTACTTTGATGAATATTATTGGATGTCTTGACACACCAAGCGAAGGTCAATATTGGTTGAGTGACCAAGATGTAAGTGATATGACCGAAAATGAGCTTGCAGCTGTTAGAAATAAAGAAATCGGTTTTGTCTTCCAATCATTTAATCTTCTTCCAAGATCTACTATTCTTGATAATGTCGCCCTGCCACTAGTATATGCAGGCGTTGGTAAAGAAGAAAGAATTGAAAGAGCACAAGCATCACTTGATGCCGTTGGCTTAGGAAACAGAGTTTCACACAAACCTAATGAACTTTCAGGTGGACAAAGGCAAAGGGTAGCTATTGCAAGGGCATTAGTTAATAAACCAAGTATAATATTAGCCGATGAACCAACTGGTGCCTTGGATACAAAAACTTCTTACGAAATCATGGCTATTTTTGATCAACTACATCAAAATGGCAACACAATTATCATGGTAACACACGAAGAAGATATTGCTAACTATGCACATAGAGTCATTCGATTGAGAGATGGATTAGTAGAGCGAGATGAAATCAATGAAAATATTACGAAAGTGTAGTTATGAAAGTATATACTAAAACTGGTGACAAAGGAGAAACTTCATTATTTGGAGGAAAAAGAGTTTCAAAAACTCACCCTAGAATTGAAGCTTATGGAACGATAGATGAATTAAACTCATATGTTGGTTTAATCAGAGATCAAGATGTGAATATTCCAAGAGCAGCTGTTTTAAAAGAAATTCAAGATCGATTGTTTACAATTGGAGCTGAGTTAGCAGCAGATCCTGACAAACCTCAGTTGAAAAAACCTGATTTATATGAATCAGATATCGAATATCTTGAAAATGCCATTGATGAGATGGAAAAAGATCTTCCTCCATTAAAATATTTCGTACTTCCAGGTGGTCATACTTCTGTTTCTTTTTGTCATTTGGGAAGAACAGTATGTAGAAGAGCAGAGAGATTAGCCATTTCATTAGATGAAGAAGATGGTTTATCAGATTATATTATTGTTAGATATTTGAATAGATTATCTGATTACCTATTTGTATTATCAAGAAAAATGGCAACTGATTTAAAGGTTGAAGAAAACTATTGGATTCCTAGAAAAAGCTAGTTTTACTATCTTCAAAATATATAAAGGAAGAGTCTTTGAATAGGCTTTTCCTTTTTTTTATTTCTAACAACAACTCCTATACATTACATAGTGTCAAGATTAAAGAAGTAAGATTTAATCTATAAATTATCTACACTTTTATATCAATCATCATTTAATGCCAGTGATGACTACCAATTATTAAACTTATTATTAATGAAATTTTCCAGTTTACTGTTACTTTCCCTAATTTTTATAGGTATTGGTTGTTCTTTTTCATCTAACAAACCTAATGTAATCGTCAATTTTGATGAACCTAATCAAAAAGGATTAAAAGTTTACTCCTATATCGATTTGAACGACACTATTAATTATCGTATTAAGAATAATTCATCCATTATAAATATTCCACAGGAACAATTCTTACAAATAAAACACAATGAGCATCTGTATAATTTTTATGCTTCTCCTGGAAATACTATTGATGTAAAGATAAATCCTCAAGGAGATATTTACTTCAATGGAGATCTTGCTGAAATAAATAACACTTTAACAAAAATAGATAAAAAATACCCTTTGAATATTCCTTCAATACACACCTCTGATCCACAAGAAATAATGAGTATGGGTGATTCTATTGAAAAGGAAATACTTTCATTAATTCCTGATAATTTATCTAACGATGAAAAATCATTTCTAAAGAATTTGATAGTAAAACGAGTGTTTTTAGATGAATATATCAACTTCTTATTTAATAATTGTTTTCCTCAAGGTTTTAATACTCTACAACAAGAAATCATCAATGAGGATGAATATGTAAAACAAAAATTCCTTCCTAGTCATGTAGCTTTAGAGTTATATAAAAACTTATCTCTTTATAAAAAGCAGATTCAATTAAATGTCGAAATGGATTCTATTCTAAAAAATGAAGTTCATAATTCATATAATCTAGAGTTACTTGAAAGTCGTATATTAAAGGACTCTATCATGATGGAAGGAAATTCATATTTAGCATTGAAAAGCATCTCCAAATTCCAATCAAAATATCCAAATTCTATATACACTCCCTCAATTATTAAAGCTTCAAATGTTAAAGAATTAATTGCAAAAGGGCAATCAGCAAAAGATATAGCTGTTATTGATAAAATGGGAATTGAAAAAAATATTCTCAAAGACTCACATGAAATTATAGTTATTGATATTTGGGCTACTTGGTGTAAACCTTGTATAGAGGCATTACCTAAATTTATTTCTTTAGAAGAAAAATATAAAAATGAACAAATTTCATTTATAAAAATCTCCATTGATGATGATAAGAATAAATGGAAGCAGTTTAATGCTATTCCTTTTTCAATGATTCATACATAGCCAAAAACAAAAAACTCTTTAGAGAAAATTATCAGGTTTATGCTATTCCTCATTATGTAGTCATAAAAGATAAAAAGATCAATGAGGCTAAAGCTGATTTTGAAGATCTAGAAACTATTATTAATGCTCATATTTAAAAATTATCAAGGTAAATTTCCTAGATCAAGATTAGTTCAAATTATATAAGCCTTAAAAAGAAAAACCTCTTGTAGCTTTTTCTACAAGAGGTTTTATTCCATCGTTATATTTTTATAACCTACTTTTTGTAATTTCCTATAATGATCATTGCTATCATTAATAAGGTTTACTTTAAATGGTAGGTTTTCTAAATCAATACCATGTTCTTCAACTGATGCTTCGCAAAAAGTAACTCTGACTTGTTCAGAATTTATCTCTTTGATAAGTTCAATTGTATCAGCATTCTCAGCTAAACTTTTAACGGCTTCCCCACAAACGATTAATTCCGCTCTATTAAGTTTAATTTGATGATTTTCAGTTAATGAATCCGCTACAGTTAATGCTTGTTCAAGGTGCTTAGGATTATCAATATGTAAAACGAAGTTATCTTCTCCATACATACCATACACTAAAGTCATAAGCATAAAAACAGAGGCAAGAACAACAGCAATAATGTTCCTTTCCATAGTTGTTTTCTTCGATAAATTTGAGTGTTATTCTTATTTATCTACGAAATACACAGAAAAAGTTTACATGTGTTTGGGATTGTTTAATATATATTTGTTTGAACAATATTTCAGAGATAAAAAAAGTCCTACTCTTGGGAGGAGTAGGACCATATATTTTCGATTTGGGGCTTACAATAAACCTAGTTTACGGGGTAAATACAACGGTATTCACCTTCGACTTAAGATTTGTGCTGGGAATTACTCAGCAGCTTCTTCAGTTGACTCTTCTGAAGCGTCCTCAGCAGGAGCTTCTTCTGCAGCAGCCTCAGCAGCAGCAGCTTCCTCAGCAGCTTTAGCAGCAGCTAATTTTTCAGCTTCAGCTTTTTTCTCAGCTTCTTCTGCAGCTTTACGAGCAGCAATACCTGCTTCTAACTCAGCTTTAACAGCAGCTTCAGCAGCAGCTTTCTTAGCCTCTAAGTCTGCAGCATAAGCTGAAGATCTTTCAGACATCCAAGCGTCAAATAATTTGTCAGCCTCTTCTTGTGTTTTTGCACCTTTGTTAACACCTACTTGAAGGTGTTTCTTGTACATCGCACCAGCTTTAGAAAGAACCATACGAGCTGTATCAGTTGGTTGAGCACCATCTAATAACCACTTAGCAGCTGCTGCAGGATCGATATCGATAGTTGCAGGATCAGTGTTAGGGTTAAAAGTACCTAATTTCTCGATGAAACGACCGTCACGTGGAGCTCTAGCGTCTGCTACTACTACGTTGTAAATAGGTCTTCTCTTACGGCCACGACGTGCCAAACGGATTTTTACTGCCATTTTTTTAAGCAATTTGTGTGTTGGAAAGGAACTCGTCCTTTATGACACAGTTAAACATTGAGGAAACACGTTCCCCATTAAGCGGTTGCAAATATACTATAAGCTTCTGAATTCTACTACTTAAAAGCTTAAATAAACAATAATATTTCTTTATAAGTCTCTGATTATGTGCTAAAATGTATTTAAAGCTTTCTTGGAAACTCCTCTATTAATTGTTCAATGTGTTTCTTTTTTAGGTAATAAGAAGTAAATCCCATTCCAGGAATTAAATGTCGATATACTACTTTTCCAGTTTTAGTATTTGAAATTAAAATTATTTTCTCTCGTGTATTAAGGGTAAAAAATGAAAAATAATATTCGTCTTTATTTTCTAGCATTAGACTTTCTATCTCTTTTTTTGATATTATCTTCGTTTCAAAAGGATAATCTTCAAAAAGTTTAATTATTTGCTCCTGGTTAGATAGATCATTTCTATTTTTTCCAGCTACATCGTATATAAAAAGTGTTTTAGTAGAAAGCGCTAATAAATCAGGATTAACAATGTGTAAATCAGGTATCCTACTTTTAGTAAATAGCTGATAATTGTTTAAATCCTTGTTCAATCTTTGTATATAATTTTTAAAGTGACCTAACGAAAAATTGTAACATATATCTTTCTTATACAAATCTTTAATATCATCCTCAAAACCATTGAAACTGCCATCTGTAGCAAGAAAAATTTTCAACCACTCATAGTTATTATTTTTGACGGCATATTCTATTTTTTCTTCCTTTTTCGAATCCTTTATCTTCTTTTTGTTGATATTTTTAATTTTTGAAGGAAGCTTTTCACTAAAGGTCCTTAATGTAAGATAGGTTTGAAAACCTACACGAGTTGATGAGCCATTCTCATTCCTTTTGTATACTTTTAGTAAGGCAAGATCAAAAACAACAAATTCTCCACTTATATAATTTTCTACATTATAAGCTTCTGCAGGAATTACCTTGAATTCATTGAAAGTCCAATACTCTTCAAGTATTGAATGATAATGTTGAGGCTCGATAAAAGTTGGTAATACAAAAATTGTAGTCCTCTTTTTCAATTCATCAATTTTTTC
The DNA here is from genome assembly GCF_056161045.1 of Flammeovirga sp. AWQ4_249. NCBI lineage: Bacteria > Pseudomonadati > Bacteroidota > Cytophagia > Cytophagales > Flammeovirgaceae > Flammeovirga > Flammeovirga sp. AWQ4_249. Next base: position 47,774 of record NZ_JBSWYJ010000032.1, on the reverse strand, counting down.
AATGTAATTATTCAGCTCTTCTTGATTATGAGGTCTTATATATGAAGGCATATATTGAGCTATTGCATATATACTTACAAAATTTAGTAGAAGTATAAATAAAATCTTTTTCATCTTAATTACCTTTTATAAAATTGATATTCATAATAAACCTAAGTTCTAAATAAGAAGGATTAAAGCTATCATTAAAACTTTCTTGATAAAAGCCTTCTTCAAAATAGATTTCTTTTTCTGGTAAGTAGTGATAATGTAATGACATTTGGTAAAAACCGAAATTAATTCCGAATTCAGGTGAAATGCCTATAGATGAATAATCGTAATAATCAGAATTGTAACTATAATGACCAATACCTAGAGCCACATGAGTTCTCATTCTCTTTTTTCCTAAAAAGTATTTTCCTTTTAATGAATATGAAGAAATATTGTTCTCATAATAAGTTTCTAAAAATATAATTTCAGACTCTACTCCTAATGACCATTTATCAGTTAAGTTATAATAAAAATTTCCTATTAATGGAATAGATTCTATTTCTCCTATTGGTGTATTATTAAAAGAAATTCCAATACCTAATCCTATTGTTAGTTTTTTATCATTTTTTCTTCCCTGGCTTTCTGTTTCCAAAATAAATTCCTTTTTACCATTTTCATACTTAATCAAATAGACTGAACTTTTGCCCACTTTATATATAGGCCCATCCAAATTATTGTATTTTTTATAGGATATTTCATCATCATCAATGGTTATAATTTTAGTTTCGATTTCTTCTCCATTTTCAAAAACAAGAATATCTTGAGCATAAGTAAATTGTATGATAAAAAAATTACATACTATGAGAATTGAAAGTTTAGACAATAGTTTCATTAAAAAAAGTAAGATTAAAAAAAATTAATATCGAAGAGAAAATATTTTCATTACTAATAACATAATAAATTACACGAATTTAAAGTAAAATAAAAAGTATTACAAATACATTACTAGAAACTTATTAAGATTATAATTTTATTGAAAATAGTAATAGTTCAAACTGCTTATTAATTTGCATCAAAATTATACAAACAATGAATATCACTTTAATACTTATAGCTGTTAATGTAGCTATCAGCTATTATGCATGGCAAAAGCCTGAAGTTTTAAACAAACTATTAATGCAGCCTTATGCTGTACAAAGAGAAAATCAATGGTACAGGTTTATCACATCTGCATTTGTTCATGGTAGCTGGATGCATCTACTTTTTAATATGTTTACCCTTTACTTTTTTGGACCAGTAATTAATTTTTACTTGTCTGCAAAATTAGGTAGCATAGAAGCTGGTAATCTGGCTTATCTGGGACTTTTTATTGCTGGAGCTATTGTGGCAGATATACCTACTTACATTAAAAATAAAGATAATTATTACTACAGATCATTAGGAGCATCAGGTGGAGTTTCGGCAATTATTTTTGCCAGTATTATTTATTCTCCATTAAATGAAATTTGTTTATATGCTATTCTGTGTCTTCCTGGCTTTATCTGGGGTGCTATTTACCTGATTTACACTCAAACTCAAACAAAAAATTTAGATAGTAATATTAATCATTCTGCACATTTATGGGGTGCATTATTCGGAATTGCATTTGCCATTGCGATTGATCCTCATTCTGTAGAATTTTTTATTCGTAGCGTATTATCATGGAGATTATAAATAAACTAAGGTTATCAATTAAGCATACTATTACACACCGTGTATTGGTCCCTTTGAGAACCTTATTAAGACAGGGATTAACTCCTTCAAAATTAGCATGGAGTTGTGCAGTTGGATTATTAATTGGATCTTCTCCCCTTTTAGGTTTCTGTACTTGGTTATGTTTAATAGCTGCAAGTATTTTTAAATTAAATCAATTGGCAATACAGGTTGCTAATTATGCTGTATATCCATTACAGGTAATTCTTATTGTTCCATTTATTGAGCTAGGATCATCTTGGTTTGGTAATTCTGCGGAGGGTGTAACTTTTGATCAGTTACAAGCTAGTATCGAAGCTGGACTTATTAGTGGTTTAAAAGAAATTGGATTATTAATGTTACAAGGTGGAGCAGCATGGATTGTGATTGCAGCTATTCTTGTTTATCCTATCCAATATATTCTTGAGAAGATTTTTGCAAAAATGCTCAAGAGAATTCAACACGATAATACTGTAGAAACTGAATAATGGATTTTTCTACTCAACTTATTCGATGGTACGAGCATCATAAACGAGATTTACCTTGGAGGCATACTCAGGATCCGTACAAAATTTGGTTATCAGAAATTATTCTTCAGCAAACAAGGGTTCAACAAGGGCTACCTTATTATGAAAAGTTTCTAGCTAATTTTCCAACCGTAAAAGATTTCGCTGAAGCAGATATTGATAAAATTCTGCATTTATGGCAAGGATTAGGTTATTATTCTAGAGCTAGAAATATGCATGTTGCTGCTAATGAGGTAATGGATAAATGGAATGGTTCTTTTCCTTCAAACTATAAAGATTTACTTACCTTAAAAGGTGTTGGTAAATATACTGCTGCAGCCATTGCTTCTTTTGCTTTTAAAGAAAAAGTCGCCACTATTGATGGAAATGTGTATCGAGTATTATCAAGAATTTTTGATATTGATAATGACATTGCTTCAGGGAAAGGACAAAAGGTATTCAGTGAAGTGGCCAACGATTTAATATCAGAAGAATTTCCAGATACTTTTAATCAAGCATTAATGGAAATGGGAGCTATTCAATGTACTCCTAAAAATCCAAACTGTGCTGTGTGTCCTTTTACTCAATCATGCATTGCTAGACAGAATAATAGTATTGATCAACGTCCTGTAAAACTTAAAAAGGTTAAAGTGACTGATCAATATCTACAATATCTCGTAATAGAAAAAGAGGGAAAGTTTCTCTTGAAAAAAAGAGAAGGAAAAGGAATCTGGAATGGTTTGTATGATTTTCCATTAATTCAAAAAACGGAAAAATCTGAAGTATTAGAAGATATTATTAAGCACACGAAACTAGAACTTCCAAATGTAGTTCATTTCAAAAAATCTGATACATATAAGCATCTTTTATCTCATCAGAGATTATACATAGATTTTTATCATATTCATATTGAAGATGAATTACCTATTAAAAATGAGATATTTCAATACAAATGGTATGATATTCAAGCTATAAAATCAATTGGTAAGCCGATTATCATCGAGAATTATTTGTCGGAATACATTTATTAAGTATTTTGTTGTTTAGAAGAGAATCTTCAACAACATCATTAGACTTAATGATTCATATTTTATTTATTATCAAACTTTTAACAAAAAAATGGCCGGAGTTAACAAAGTCATACTAGTTGGAAACTTAGGAAGAGACCCAGAAGTGAGACACCTTGAAGGAGGTGCTAGTGTAGCAACATTCTCTATTGCTACTTCAGAAAGCTACAATGACCGTGATGGAAACAGACAAACACTTACAGAATGGCACAATGTAGTAATGTGGAGAGGACTAGCCACTATTGCTGAAAGATATTTAAAGAAAGGTAGTAAAGTTTACATCGAAGGAAAACTTACTACTCGTAGTTATGAAAAAGATGGTATAACTCGTTATACTACTGAAGTTGTAGCCCGTGATATGGTTATGCTTGACAATCGACCTGAGGGTCAAGATGGTGGTTACATGCCTCCAACTGCTGCAGATGCTCCTGTCGCAGCAAGTACACCTGCTTCACCAAGTTCTACTGTATCTTCAACTCCAACACCGGATTTGAGTACTTCGGAAGGCGGAAATGATGATCTACCTTTCTAATTTATTTTTGAACTAAAAATTTATTCATGGAAGGTGATCCATTTATACCACTATTAGCGATGACATTAAGCGATATTCCTTTAGGTCCATCGCTAATAGTGGTGCTTTTACTTATTACTTCAGGCTTGATTTCTGGTTCTGAAGTTGCATTTTTTTCCTTAACACCCGATCAAGTCAAAGCCTGTAAAGAAGAGGGTGATGACATTGGCAAGAAGGTGTTTAATCTTTTACAACATCCCCAAGAGCTTTTAGCAACCATCCTAATTTGCAATAACTTTGTCAATGTAGCGGTAGTAATGATCTCTACTTTTATTGCATGGCAAATTGCAGATCATGTTGGCGTATCTCGTAATGGAGCTGAAGTTTTTGTTGCATTGACATTTATCGTAACTGCTCTTGTTGTCTTTATTGGTGAGATTGTTCCTAAGATCTATGCAACCAAAAATAGTTTAGTATTCGCTAAAAAAATGGTTGTATTTTGGGTTGTAGCCATAAAAATATTCAAGCCATTTGCCTTTATGCTTACAAGTATGGGTAATTACATGGAAAAAGCCCTTGCAAAAAGAAATTATAACCTTGAAGTTTCAGTACAAGAAATTGATCAAGCAGTAAATTTAGCCACTGATCAGTCAGATGATAAAGCCACTGAAATGTTAAAAGGTATTATTCGTTTTGGTTCTAAAACTGTAAAACAAATTATGGTATCTAGAACCGATATGAATGCTTTAGATAAAGCTATTAATTTTCATGAATTAATGGATACCATCAATAAATCAAGTTATTCAAGACTTCCTGTTTACAAAGATACAATTGACTCTTTGGTTGGTATTTTATACATCAAAGATTTACTTCCTTATCTAGACAAAAATGAACACTTCGAATGGCAAAGAATCGTTCGAAAGGATATTTATTATGTTCCCGAATCAAAGAAAATTGATGAACTCTTGAGAGATTTTCAAGAGCGTCGTGTACATATGGCTATTATTGTTGATGAATATGGAGGAACAACAGGCTTAGTCACACTTGAAGATATAATAGAGGAAATTGTAGGTGAAATCAATGATGAATTTGACCCTGATTTATTAGAAAATTTCCAAAGTGAAGATGCTAGTTTTATATTTGACGGTAAAACTTCATTAATTGACTTCGAAAGAATGGTATTATTAGATCCCGATTATTTTGATAAAGTAAAAGGTGAATCTGAATCATTGGGTGGTTTAATGCTCGAATTACTCCAAGAAATGCCTTCTTCAGGTAAGGTTGTACATTACAAAGACATTACTTTTACTATCAAAGCTGTCGATAAGAAGAGAATCAAAACAGTACATGTTAGATTCAATAATGAAGAGCATATCAGAAGAATTCAAGATGAATTCAAAGACGAAGAACAATAAATAAACTGAACTTACGACCATTATGAAATCGATTTTTCGACTTACCCTACTTCTTTTTATACCGATTTTAATAATTAGTTGTGGAACAAACTCTGAGGAAGCTTATTTTCCTAAACCAAGAGGGTTTCATAGAATAGATTTACCAGAACATCAGTATCAAGATAATCTTTTTGGTAAAGGTGAATTAAAAGAATATCCTTATTTATTTGAGGTAGCAAATAATGCAGTAATTGTACCTGACAAATCTTTTATGTCAGAGCCTTATTGGATTGAAGTACAATACCCGACATTAAATGCAACTATTGATATTTCTTATAAAAAATTACCCAACTTTGATTCATTAGTCGGGTATATTAATACCTCTAATACATTGACATTTAAGCACAATGTTAGGGCATCAGCTATTGATGAGTACACAACTACTACAGATAAAGGGTACGCAGCTGTGATGTATGAGATTGAAGGTGATGTACCAAGTCAATTTCAATTTTTTGTAACAGATTCTACACAGCATTTTTTTAGAGCGGCACTGTATTTTCCTACATCGACTCAAAATGATTCATTGGCACCAATCATTGATTATGTCAAAAAGGATATGTTACATATGATGAATACACTCGAATGGTCAAAATGATCAATGGAACTTATATTCATGACTGATGAGGTAACAGGCTATTTGAATTGTTTTTTGAAGGTATTTCAAACAACCATCACTCTTAACAATATAATTAAAAATACCTTGATCTTGTAGATCAGCAATAATTTCAATATCCTCTTGAGCAGAGATGACGATGACTTTTACATTTTCATCGATTTCCTGTAATTGGAAGATTAATTCTTTTCCATGAAAATCAGGTAACATTAAATCTGCGACAACTACATCTGAGGGCTCTTTAATATATTGACTTAATAAATCAGTACCATTCTCAAAGAATGTTACTTCTACATTATTTATTTGTTGCAATGCTAGTTTCATTAGCATTGTTTCTGTTGGGTTATCTTCTACAAAGTAAACCTTAAATAGATTTTCTTCCATGTAATTAATGATCTTGTAGTGGGTAATCCTGTTAATTATTGGGTGTTCATAAAGGGTACTACAAGATACAAATTTTAGTCATCACAATAATTATAACATTTTGTGATATTTATGTATTCTTTCTTTGTTTCCTTTTATAGGATCAAGAATCCCTCTTTTTTTGTAAAGTCAATCAATCGAAATATATAGAAATGAAAAAATATAGTATTATAGTAGCAGGTGGAAAAGGAACTCGTATGCAAAGTTCTACTCCAAAACAATTTATTGAAATGAATGGTCTTCCTATTTTAATGCATACTATCAATAAATTTAAAGCCGCTGATAATTCAATTCAAGTTATTGTTGCCCTGCCAAAAGATCAAATTTCTACTTGGAAGGAACTGATCTCTACTCATAATTATACTACTCCTCATCAGATTGTCACAGGAGGAGATTCTAGATTTCAATCTGTAGATAATGCACTTCAATATATTCCTAACCAAGGTGATTGTTTAATAGCAGTACATGATGGTGTAAGACCTTTAGTTGATAAGGAAGTTATTAATCAAAGTTATATTCAAGCAGAAGAATTTGGCTCAGCCATTCCAACTGTAGCGATCAAAGAGTCTATTCGAAAAGTTTCTGATAATAAAAATGAAATGGAGAATAGAGATAATTATAAATTAGTACAAACTCCTCAAACATTTAGAGGAGATGTCATTTTTTCAGCCTTTGAAAATGGATATATTCCTTCATTCACAGATGATGCGAGTGTAGCAGAGCACTCTGGGTATACAATGCATTTATTTGAAGGAAATTATGAGAATATTAAAATTACTACACCTGAGGATTTAAAAATTGGTGAAGCATTCATTGCTTAATTATCAGATTTAGTATAACAAAAAAGCTGACCTTGATCTATTTCAAAGTCAGCTTTTTTTGTAATTTCTATAAGCTAGTAGGCTATTAGACTAGTACTCGTCTTCGTTAAAGAAGAAATCATCTTTCGTAGGGTAATCAGGCCAAATCTCCTCGATACTTTCGTAAGGCTCACCATCATCCTCAAGCTCTTGAAGGTTTTCAATCACTTCTACTGGAGCACCTGTACGATCTGAATAATCGATTAACTCATCTTTTGTTGCTGGCCATGGAGCATCTTCTAAATAAGAAGCCAATTCTAAAGTCCAATACATATTAAAATATTAATTTAAAGTCTTACATTGATAATGCATCGCACCCTAAATGCTAACAGCAAGTGTTCAGTATTTTAAGGTCAATTATAATTCTTGCGAAAATACATTATTTTTTCAATTTGTCAATTTCACAATAGAATTTATATCTCTTATTACTAAAATCATATAAAAAAGGTTACATTTTTAGTAGAGAAAGCTATAAATTAATTGACAAAAACGATTCTTGATTTATAAACACCATTAAGGTCGCATCCTTTCACTTCTAATGGAATAAATCCTGAACCGACTTTTCTAAAGTGTTTCTTTCTCCAAGATCCATCTGCCTTTTGAAGGTACATAGTTACTTCCACTTTTTCACCTTTAGGAGTAAAAACCTCTCCTTGCTTGAAATAAGTTCCCACTTCTCCATTTTCACAATCCTTGAATGGAAATTTTTCAGTAATTCTAAACTTAGGACTTTTACCTTGGCTTTCGTGCTTTTCTTTTACTTGTGTAATGCTAGGCATTCTTTTTCCTGCATTATATGAGTAATCTGCCAATGCATAATAGTTACCAGTATAATTACAAGATGAAAGGTCTAATTTTACAACACCACCACCTTTTCTTTTGAATTCTTGTTTTACCCAAGTTCCATCATAGTTTTGAAGGTAAATATATACATCTACATATTCATTGGCATTTGCTGATCGAACAATGCCTTCAATAAGATGTACACCTCCTAAAGGACAAGATTTAGGCACAGCTTGTTTTATTACAGTAAATGTGGGACGATCGCCTTGATCTTCCTCCGAAAAAATTTCGTTCCACGTATTAAAAAACAAAAAGGTGAGTATTGAAAGAGTATATAATATAGTCTGCATGATAAAAATATCAATCAAGTTTTTATGCAAAGTTAGCTCAATGACTATTGATTCGCTATTTAGAGAGATTCAAAAAAACAGAGTAATCAATAAGAGTAATGAACACACTAATATAATCAAAAGTATAGATAAAAACCTATTCAAAAACTATACTTAGTTGAACCTTTATTAATAAAAATCATATCTTTTTTTTATAATTCTATTAGCTCGCAATACTTTAAAAAGTACATAATATCATTAACACCCTTGTTAATATTTAAAATACATAAAAAATAAAACAACTGATTTACAACGAATTAATAGTTTAGTTGTAAATGAATGTTATTGAAATTGTTAATAAATTTGCACTTTTTAACTAAATAAGTTTAAATTTACATTATATAAAAACAGCGAAACTGATTTTTGAAACACTCATTACTTTCTACATGATATTAATGGTAGGTTGTAAAAGACCTACAGTTGTTTGTTCACCCTTACTCGCTATTTACTCATTGTTACTTTTTTACTATGAAAAAATAACTTGCTACTATCTATGAGGCACTTAATTTAATAAGTGCCTCTTTTTATTTTATAATAGTGAATACAACTCTTCTGTTATCTTGCCTTCCCTGTTTTGTTTTATTAGAAGTCATAGGTCTTTCTTCTCCAAAACCATATGCATCTAATCGAGAAGCATGAATCCCTTTATTTTCAAGGTATGTTTTTACTGAATTGGCACGGGCCTTTGATAATTGAATATTATATTCTTTAGAATCAACATTATCTGTATGTCCTTCAATCACTAAAATCCATAGTTTATTTCTTTCCATCATGACTGCAAGGCGATCAAGATCAAAGAATGATTCAGATCGAATATCAGCTGAATTAGTATCGAAATTTAAACTTGTCATAATGAATGATGCATCTTCTGATGTATCTTTCAAATCAACAGTTTCCATAGGTTGTAATAAAAGGTTATGATCAGGATCCACATCATCTTTTACTTCAATACTACTTCCTATATAATCTTCATCATCTACGTAAACAAGATATTCTCCTCCTTCCGGTACTGCGATTTGAAATTCACCATTATCAGAAGTTTTCTTTTTTACTACTTCCTCTCCATCAATAGTTACAATTTTAATAGCGACTTCAGAAATACCTTCTCCAGAATCATCAACTACTTTACCATGTGCAAAAATCATTGGTAATGGTCTTACTCCTTCAGGAATTTCTAATTCATAAATATCATCCCTACCATAATTTTCTTTTGCTTTACTTGAAACTACCAAGGCTTTGTTACCTATCGAGGTAAGATAAAAAGCATCATCATCTACACCATTTACCGAAAGCCCTAGATTGACGGGTTCACTCCACTTATCCCAGCGATTTGGGTCCAGTCTTTTTGACATAAAAATATCATAACCGCCAAAACCATGATGTCCGTCTGAGCAAAAATATAGTGTTTCTTTATCGGGATGTAAATAGGGATTTTTTTCTGCAAAAGGTGTATTAATGGTTTCTCCTAAATTAATAGGTTCTCCCCATTCTCCATTTTCATCTTTGACACTTACATATAAATCTGTATTAAATTCTCCAGATCCATGAAAGTATAAACCATCTTCAGGGTAATTAGGATTGTACTCTCCAACACTACCAGGTCTATCTGAAGTGAAAAAGGCTAAATCTCCATCTAATGATAAACTTAACCCTGCCTCATAGTAAGGAGTATTTATTGGATATTTAAATACATTGACACCACTCCATTTACCGTTCTTCATTTTTTTTGAATAGTAAAAATCTCCTTTTCCAAGTTTACTTTCTGTATTTCGAACATATGAAAATCGTTTTATTTTACTGTAGTTTCCATACAAAAGTAAAGTCCGGCCATCTCCACTTACACCTACAGGAACTTCATGCGATTCTGTATTTACTTCAAACACTTCTTGTGCTAAGGACCAATTACCTGTAATATGATCTTTCTTTGATACATAAACATCTTCTCCAGATTTGGCTGTTTTTCTTGCAAAGTATAAGTATTCTTCATCTAGAGTAATTACAGGCTGATATTCTCTAGTTATTGTATTTATATTTTTTCCAAGATTTACTAAATACCTTGGAGCATCATCATTCGAAAGGTCCTCTAATATCTTATTAAAATAATCTTGTTGATCTGGAAATAATGGTTGATAAGTAGCATAAATTTCTCTGACTTTTTTAAAATCATGTGCCTTGAAAGGTTCTACTGTCATTCTTTTGACAGCAATAAGCGCAATATCCATTGGAGCCATTTGCCTAATGAAACGATCATAAAGGCCTATACTTGATTCCTCACAACCTCTATCATGTATATTTAATTGGCATAAGACTTCTAGCATACTGAGGTTTTCACTCTCTGCAAATGCTTTTAACTTGCTATATCCTTCTGACTTATATTTATTCTGATTTGTAAATCCATATTCCTTACCATAATAGAGGGGTAAAATATGTTTTAATTCTTCTTTCGGATATAACTCTATAATTTCATGACAATACCTTTCATACATCATTCCTGATCTATTTCCGTACTGTCTTAAAGAAACATTGCTTAAATATTCTTTTAATACCCCTTTTCTAAGTTCATTTACTTTCTTTAAATAAGGAGAATTAGGATAGTCACTAATATAACCTGCACATTGCTGAATAAAGATCTCTCTTAGTGCCATTAATGTATCTCCTTCTATTATTCTATTGTAAACCTCAGTACGGTACAATTGATTTGTGGGTCTACGATAAGGTGCTCTATTCAAAAACTCATAAGCTTCTGATTGTATTCTTGAAGTAAGATAGCCTGTCACCTCATCACCAGCCACAGAAAGGGTTTGTCTGATTTTCTTTTGTTCCTCCTCATCTAATTTTTTGTAATTTTCTGAAGCAACTAAAGACCATTCATACGCTTCTTTTAAATCTTTAAAATACCCATCCATATTTCGAAATCGGATATTTATTCGTTCTGCTTTTTCTTGGGCTTCTACTTTTTCGAATAATTGATTGGCAATACCAAACTGGGACAATACAGAATTTGAATCTACTTCTAATGAACCTCTAAAGTCCACAATAGATCCTTCTATATCACCTGCAAATATTTTTTTTATTGCTTCTTTCTCATATGAATTTTGTGCATTACTCCCATTTGATAAAAAGTAAAAAACAAAAAGAGATAATACTAGTTTTCTTAGCATCTATAATGTCGTTTTATAATGATATAACGTGCAAAAAAATCATACCGTATATCTTGTTTTCAACCCATTAAAATTTATTCATTAAAATAATTAATAAACTAACACAATTCTATATGTTTTTTTTTAATTATTTTATGTAATTTTAAAGGAATGAAATTTTAAGTGTGAATTATACGTATACACATTATAAGTTTATTGATCAAATTTTGATTCTCAACTTAACAGCTATCGTCAAGAATTTTTGAGAATAATCAGCTACTAACATTTTAATAACAGAATAGAGTATTATGAGAACATTAACTTTTATCGCCATCGTTGGGGTTTTTATCCCTTCGTTACTTTCTCTTTTTAGGAAAAATGATCGTTTACCTCTGATTGACCGAGTAGTTAACTCATTAGCACGAATGGTAAAACTTTCCTTGATTGTTGGATTTGGTTTTGGTGCAGTAGGATTAGGAGCCGCTGTTGTATATTATGTAGCTCCATTATTAAACTTTACTGTTCAAGCTGATACAATAGAGCTATCAAGTGTTGCATTAAAATATTACGCTGTAATTGGTGTACTATTTCCAGTCCTAGGAATTTTGGTAGGCTCAATGTTAACCAATAAACAATCTGCATAATTTTCTCAAGCTAAAAGTACTAACAAAAAAGGTCCCTCACTTTAAAAATTGGTGAGGGATTTTTTATTTTAAAGACATTATTGGAATCTTTAAAAAGAAGGTCAATATTTATCTTCTCAAGGATAACTTACAAAGAACCGTATGGCATTAAATTATATCTGGATTTTTTTTATTCTTGGAGCATTTGTCGTCGCTCTAGGAAAATGGTTTCTCACTGGAGATGCCGAAACTTTTTCATTAATTATTGATAGTACATTTAGTATGTCAAAAACAGCATTTGAGATATCTATTGGCTTAACCGGTACTTTAGCTTTGTGGATGGGATTGATGAGTGTAGGTGAAAAAGGTGGCGCTGTACAGGTTATGACACGATTAGTAAGTCCTTTTTTCTCTAGGATTTTTCCAGATGTACCCAAAAACCACCCTGCTATCTCATCAATGATGATGAACTTTTCAGCGAATATGTTAGGCTTAGATAATGCAGCAACACCATTAGGTTTAAAAGCTATGAAAGAGTTGCAATCTTTAAATGATAAAAAAGATACAGCGTCTAATCCTATGATCATGTTCTTGGTATTAAATACTTCAGGGCTCACACTAATACCAATTACTGTGATGATGTACAGGGCTGAATTTCATGCAGCTAATCCGACAGATGTCTTTATTCCTATACTATTAGCTACAAGTATATCTTCATTAGGTGGATTATTAATTGTTTCTATATATCAAAAAATTAATCTTTTTGACAAAGTCATACTTGCCTATTTAGGAGGACTAATAACATTAATAGTAGGAACTATTTATTTGATTTTCAATCTTTCTCCAGAAGATGCAAATACGGTATCTTCTATTGCAGGAAATCTTATATTACTAAGCATCATCTGTTCTTTTGTAGGCCTTGCTGCTTATAAAAAAATCAATGCATACGATGCATTTATCGAGGGAGCTAAAGAAGGATTTTCAACTGCAATTTCTATCATTCCTTATCTAGTGGCCATTTTAGTTGCTATTGGAATGTTCAGAGCTTCAGGTGCCTTAGGTTATATTATTGATGGAATTAAATGGTTATTCAATAGTTTACTTGGGTTAAATGCAGACTTTGTGGATGCACTACCTGTAGCCTTTATGAAACCTCTAAGTGGTAGTGGTGCAAGAGCAGCAATGATTGATATCTTTAAATCTGCACCAGATGCTGTGGATTCTTTTGCAGGAAAACTAGCATCAATGATGCAAGGTGCTACTGATACAACATTTTACATCATCGCTGTATATTTTGGATCAGTAAATATAAAAAAAACACGCTATGCGATAACTTGTGGTTTATTTGCTGACTTTATTGGCGTAGTGGCAGCAATCTTTTTGGCTTATCTTTTCTTCTAAAAGAGAGATAAGTCATCATTTTTTTTACCTTAGAAATAAAAATCACTACCTTTATTAACGAATATTTAAAAGACTGAATCTAGCTTCTATTACTCAGCTAGAATCGCTCATCTTCTACTATCATTCAAAGCTATACTCCATTGAAATTAACCAAACTCTACCCATTGATTTGGTGGTTTATAACACTACCAATCATTGCTAATTGTCAAATTAATTCTACTACTCACGAAGAAAAGAAAAACTACTTTACATCTTCTCTTCATGATCAAAAAATTACAATAGATGGAAAATTTGATGATCCTGCCTGGCAATCTGTTGATTGGGAAGGCGACTTTACGCAACGTACTCCAATAGATGGTGCTCCACCTTCACAAAAAACTGCATTCAAGGTAATGTACGATGCGAAGTACATTTATTTTGCCATTAAAGCATATGACACTTCTCCAGACAGTATTGTAAGAAGAATGTCGAGAAGAGATGGTTTTGAAGGCGATTTTGTTGAAGTTAACATTGATTCCTACCATGATTTAACCAATGCTTTTTCATTTACCGTTAGTGTTTCAGGTGTCTTGGGAGACGAAGCTATTACAAATAATGGTAATAATTGGGACTCTAATTGGGATGCAATTTGGTGGGCTAAAACAAGTATTGATAAAGATGGATGGAATGCTGAAATTCGAATTCCTCTTTCTCAATTAAGGTTTACAAATTCTGAAAATCTCACTTGGGGACTTCAAGTTACACGTCGTTTATTTAGAAACAATGAAAGGTCTTATTGGCAATATATTCCTCAAGATTCACCTGGATGGGTTCATTTATTTGGGGAATTAAAAGGTTTAAAAGGTATCAAACCTCAAAAGCAATTGGAAGTAGCTCCATTTGTTCTTGCAAGGAATGATAGAGGTCCAAAAGAAGAAGGTAATCCTTATCAAACAGGGTCAGAATACTCCTTTAATGCCGGTGTTGATGGTAAAATTGGCATCACAAGTGATATCACATTAGATTTTACCATTAATCCTGATTTTGGTCAAGTTGAAGCTGATCCTTCTCAATTAAACTTATCAACTTTTGAAATTTTTCTGAGAGAAAGAAGGCCATTCTTTATAGAAGGGCGAAATACTTTATCTTTCCCAGGAACGAGATCTTTCGCAGGCGGAAGTTTTTCTAGAGATAATTTAGTGTATACCAGAAGAATTGGCCGAAAGCCAAGTTATCGACCTAATGTAGAAGAGGGACAATATCTTGATCAGCCAAAAGTAGTTCCTATTCTAGGTGCATTTAAATTGACTGGTAAAAACAAAAATGGTTTTGCTTTTGGAGTAATGAATAACATTACTAAAACTACAAGTGCTGAGATTGATACAAATGGCAATAAATCCAAAGAAACTGTAGAACCTTTTACCAACTACCTTGTAGCAAGAGCAACGCAAGACATTAATCAAGGTAATTCTGTAATAGGTGCTGTTTTTACTGCTACGAATAGAAATATTGAATCTGAAAATTTAAACTTTTTACATAAAGAAGCATATACAGGAGGTATAGATTTTTTACATCAATGGAAAGATCGTTCTTATTATGTTCAAGGCAATTTCATGTTTAGCCATATTGAAGGAAGTACTGAATCTATTACTCAAACACAAGAATCAGGAAGGCACTTTTTTCAAAGACCTGATGCTAATTATGTTAATGTGGACACCTCTGCTACTTCAATGACAGGTACAGGAGGTTATCTTAAGATTGGAAGAAACGGTGGAAGTCCATGGCGTTATGAAATTGGTGGAACTTGGAGATCTCCTCAATTTGAGATTAATGATGTTGGGTTTATGAATGCTGCTGATTTAATCGATCAGTGGTCTACCATAGGTTATAGAACATTGAAGCCAGTCTCAATATTTAGAAGAGTAAATGCTAATCTTAGACAATACGCTTATTTTGACTATGGTGGTAATATGACCTATTTTGGAATTCATGGAAACCTCAATTTAGAATTTAATAATTTCTGGGAGTTTTCAACTGGAGGCTCCATTCAAAGACAACGTCTAAGTAATTTTATGTTAAGAGGAGGACCTGCATTTTTAAGGCCTAACCGAAATTTAATTTGGTACAATATCGAAAGTGATGATCGTAAAAAACTATCCATTGAATTTGGTAATGAATACGCCTTAACACAAGATAATGCAGGAATGAACTTTGATGCTTGGTTTGGCTTAAATTATAGACCAATAAATGCATTAGAAATTTCAGCTACTCCATTCTTTTCATACAATCAAGATCAATTACAATACGTTACTACTGAAACAAATAATGAGGGAGATAATTATGTCTTAGGTCGAATAGAACAACATACTGTTGGGGTTACTCTTCGTGCGAATTTAATATTAAGACCTAATTTATCATTGCAATACTATGCTCAACCTTTTGCTTCAAGAGGAGATTATTTTGATTTCAAAAAAGTAATGGATCCTAAGGCAAAAAATTATAACAATAGAGTACATACTTACACGACGGATGAAATAAGTTATAGTGAAGAAAACGAAGAGTACACAGTCTTCAATGCCAATGGTAATTATTCATTTGGTAAACCTGATTTTGACTTTATTGATTTTAATTCAAATATGGTGTTAAGATGGGAATATAAACCAGGATGTACTTTCTTTTTGGTATGGTCTCAAGGAAGAGGTGATTTAGCACAACCATTCAGACAATTCTCATTTTCAGAGATTGTAAATGGTATTTTTGATTCTCCTTCAGAAGATGTATTTATAGCAAAATTGACTTATCGATTTAGAAAATAGATTATTTATTTTCTTTCATTAATTGGCAAAGGTCTTCATCTATTAATAGGTGACCCTTTGCTAATTTATAAAACCTCACATTATCTAAAAGTTTAGAGAAGCGTTCTGCACCATCCATTAATATAACTTCATCCCTTTCTCCAAAATACATATCAACAGGTATTTGATAATTATTTATCTGAGTAGCAATTTTTTTCAAATTTGGTTTCATATACCTTGAAGAAGTTGCCACGCCAAAAAATCGTCTTCTTTGTTCTTTCGTTTCAAAATGATTCATAAAGAAATCGTATAAAAACTTCGAAAGAAAACCTCTTCTATGCATCCAACCTGCAAATTTGAACATCATTTTTGGAAACCTCATAAATAGCATCATCAATTCTAAATACCAACGAGGTACTTTGGAAACATCATATAGAATGTGTGTTTTTAGTCCATCAGATGCACATAATATCAACTTTTCTATTTTATCACTATAATATTTTTGTAAACAATACATTGTGATCTTTCCTCCCATACTATAACCTAATATCGAGAAAGTACTCTTTTGGTATTTCTTGAGAATCGCATCAATAACTTCTCTTATATTTCTTGAAGAAAAATGAGAAGGTAACCACTCCGTTTTACCATGATAAGGTAATGAGAAAGCCACAACCGTATGATCTTCTTCCCATGCAGGAGCGATAGATCGAAATAGATTTACACTATCTCCAAATCCATGAATGCAGATAAGTAATTTTTCTCCTTCACCAAATTGGAGACATTCTATATTTCCTTTTTCTAATGGTATAAAGAATTGTTTAGGTGTGTTAGATGAGATGGTCATTAGTAAGTGATTATTTATTCATTTACTATTTACAAAAAAAATAAGGTAAAAAAAAGAGGTACAGAAATTACTGTACCTCTCTTCTTTATGTTCAAACAGTTGCGGATTACTCTGCAGCTGCGTCCATTGCTGAACGTAATGTTCTTGGAATAGCGATAGAAGCTACTGTTACTGAATCGTTATAAAGGATCTCATAGTTCTCTGGAGTAATTGATCCGATACGTACTGATTTACCAAGCTCTAAACCTTCGATAGAAACTTCTACAGTCTCAGGCATGTTAGCAGGAAGTGCTTTAACTTTGATTTTACGAAGTTTAGCAACAAGCTTACCACCAGTTTGAAGACCTGGAGAGTTACCTACGAATGAAACTGGAACGTCCATTTTGATTGGAGAATCTTCTTTTAACTCTAAGAAGTCAACGTGAAGTAATACTTCCGATACTGGATGTAATTGGAAATCTTGAACGATAGCAGTTTTCTCTACACCTTCGATGTTGATTTTTACGAAACAAACTTCTGGAGTATAGATAATGTCTCTGAACAAGATCATTGGAACTGCAAAGTGAATTGGTTGCTCACCACCATAAATTACACATGGTGCTAAACCTTCTTTTCTTAAATCTTTGGCAGCTTTCTTACCAACAGTCTCACGGTTATAACCGATGATTTCAACAGTTTTCATCTGATTTTTTAAAATAATAAGTAAAACATGTATTAACGCTTTGGTACTTGATCATTCTTTACTCGAAAGGTGGACCCCATCCCAAAACATGCTTAACGATTTCTATTACTAGAAATAGGCTCGCAAAGGTACTCATTTTCTTCTTAAATATGAAAGAAACATTATACCTTATTAATTAAAAAAGGCTATCTTCCAACGAGTTACGTTAAAAAATAGCCTTTTTATATTTATTTCTTTAATTCTTAGATAAATAAAGAACTAATTGATTCGTGATCTTGAATCTTTCTGATTGCTTTTGCAAAAAGTTCAGCAACTGAAAGAACATTGATTTTCTCTCTGTTTTCAACAGGAAGGGTATCAGTAACCACTAATTCTTCTAATACAGAAGCTGCTACTCTATCGTAGGCAGGACCTGAAAGTACACCGTGAGTACAGATAGCTCTCACAGATTTAGCTCCTTTCTCCATGATGATCTCTGCTGCATTACATAAAGTACCTGCAGTATCAACAAGGTCGTCAATTAGAATTACATTTTTGTCTTTTACATCACCAATAACTTGCATCGATGCTACTTCATTTGCTCTCTCACGATGCTTATCACACATTACGATATCAGCTTTGAAGTGTTTGGCATAAGATCTCGCTCTTTTAGCACCTCCTACGTCAGGAGAAGCGAAAGTAAGATTTTCTAATCCTAAGCTCTCAATGTAAGGAACAAAGATTGGTGAACTTTGTAAGTGAACTACAGGGATATCGAAGAATCCTTGGATTTGATCTGCATGTAATTCACAAGTTACAACACGTGTTGCTCCTGATGCAGTTAATAAGTTGGCAATTAATTTCGCACCAATACCTACTCTTGGCTTGTCTTTTCTATCTTGACGTGCATATCCGAAATAAGGAAGAAGAACTGTTACAGTAGAAGCTGAAGCTCTTTTTGCCGCATCAATTAGTAAAAGAAGTTCGAGTAAGTTATCTGCTGGAGGACATGTGGATTGAATGATAAAAACATCACAACCTCTTACTGATTCATTGAAGTGTGTAGAAATTTCTCCATCAGAGAAACGTTGTAAAACTACATCTCCTAAAGATTTTCCATAAGAGTGTGCTATTTTGCTCGCGAGATATTCTGTTCCCGAAGCTGAAAAGATTTTAACTGAAGACATCAGTATTGTATTTTTGGTACGCTATCTATAATTCCAAAACATGACTTCGAGAAAAGGAAGTATTAAAAGTATAATATTATCACATTTCCCTTTGTCACTACAAATGTATAAGAATCAATACAATGTTGCTTAATTCATTAGAAATAATTTATAATAAAAAAGACAACCTTTGTTAAGGTTGCCTTTAAAATGGTCAAATTGTTATATTTTTTAATGTATTAGTCTCTTAATACATAATAGTACGTACCATCACTATTCATCAATAAATCCGCTTTTTGTGAGATTTGATCTAAATCAACATCATGCACTTCTCCATTGTGATAGTGAATTAGTCTAAAATCTTCTGCACTGTAAACATATACTTCAGCTACTCGAGTGCTTTCTTCGTGCAAGGCATCATGCTCTTCATCATGTTGAGCTAATCCCCAATCAAGATCCGTTAGTGTAAGTTCTAAACTACTTAAATATTGTGGCCCTAAGGATTCTAAAACCGAATATTCTGCATGAGTATATTCTTCTTCATTAATTTTCTTAATTTCTTCTGTTTGAGCGAAAACAGTTGCTGAAGTAAATGCAAATAGTATTGCAATGAATGATAATTTTTTCATAACGATAGTTTTTGGTGATTGAATGTGTAAACAGTATTACGAGTGTGTTACTCAATAGGATTTTTTCCTAGCAGTATTTTGATGTAATATTCTTCTAACTTTTTGACACTTTTAAAATATGTTAAAATAAGGAAAAAGTCAATATTAAAGTGTATTATTTACATTTAAATGATCAGAATCATCATTTATTGGATTATTTATCGATTAATCTGTAATCCTCCTGAATGTAAAACAATGATTTTCTTTCCTTTATTAAAATATCCTTTTTGTATTAAATCAAAAACTCCAAACATCATTTTTCCAGTATAAATACGCTCTAGTTCAATGTTATATTTTTCTTTAAATTCATCAATAAATGAAATTAATTCAGGTTTTCTCTTAGCATAACCACCAAAATGATATTCTGTTTCTAGTTTCCAATTTTTATTCTCTACATCATTTTTTAGAAATACATTAATATCATCATATAAAAAATCTCCTCCTTTTAAGGCTGGAAATCCAACAATTTTCACTCCTTCTTTTAGTGATGAAATTAACCCTGCCAAAGTTCCTCCTGTCCCACAAGCAGCACAAACATAATCACCTTCATCTAATACTTTATTTAATTCTTCTCCTAACTCTGATACTCCTTTTAGGGCCAAGTCATTTGAGCCCCCTATAGGAGCCATATAAAATTCTCCTAATTCTTTTTTTAGTTGTGGTATATGATCTTGATAATTTCGGAATGATGTTCTATCCAAATAAGTTAAATGCATTCCTTGTGAAACAGCAAAAGCTAAAGTTGGATTTAGAGGAAGATGTTCTTCTCCACGAATTACACCTACAGTTTCTAATCCATATAGTTTACCTGCAGCAGCAAAAGCATGGATATGATTAGAATACGCACCTCCAAAAGTAAGTATCTTAGTATATCCTTCTTCTTTAGCTTTTAATAAATTGTATTTCAGCTTTCTCCATTTATTTCCAGAAACATCTGGGTGGGTTAAATCATCTCTTTTAACAAAAAAACGAATCCCATTTTCTAAAAAAATAGGATCCGTTAGTTCTTGCAAAGGAGTATTTTCGATTGGTAATTCGAAAGAATCCATGCTAAAGTTTTATGGTTTTACTTTTTCAATTACAAAGTTGTGGTTTGTATAAATACAAATATCAGCAGCAATGCTCAAACCTTCACGTACCATTTCTTCTGCTGACATTTCACTAGCATGTTTCTTTAATGCCAATGCTGCAGATTGAGCATACATACTACCAGAGCCAATTGCAGCAATATCATGATCTGGCTCAATAACATCACCAGTACCTGAAATAATCAATACATCATTAATGTCAGCAACAATCATCATTGCCTCTAATTTTCTTAAATATCTATCCATGCGCCAATCTTTCGCAAGATCAATAGCAGCACGTTTCATATTTCCATTAAAAGCGTTTAATTTTTCTTCAAAACGCTCCATCAAAGTAAATGCATCAGCTGTAGAACCAGCAAAACCACAAACGATTTTACCTCCCATTAATGTTCTTACTTTTTTTACATTACTCTTTGCTACAGTATTTCCAAAGGTAGCTTGTCCATCAGCACCTAATGCTACTTCTCCATCTTTCTTGATGGCAAGGACGGTTGTTGATCTAAATTTTTCCATATTTTCTTTTTTGGTATGATTAACCAATAAGTGACCCATGAATGGAATCATCGACAAATTGTCAGTATTGGGTAGATTGACCGGTTAATTTTACTATTAAGTTATACAAATCTGACGAATTTGTCATATTCTTATGTAATATCCTTACTTCTCTCATTTTTCTGAGTTAATTTCATAACTGAAAAATAAATTTTATCGATCTCCAGTAATTTATGCTATACAAATTTAAAAGAGCGGCATCACTAATATTTATTATTGGTAGTTTGAATGCTTGTAAGACATCTCAAACTCCTTCTCAAGAAAATTTAGATATCGTTGTTTCTCCAGAAACGCCTGAAGCTCCTGAAATAAACCTTATACCTTCTCAAGAAATTGAAGAAGTTGCTCCGGATTGGGTAGTTCCTGAAGGACCTTATCACGCTTCGTTTAATACCGCTTATAATTTAATACATACACAATTAAAAGTAAGCTTTGATTGGGAAAAACAAAGAATGAAAGGTGATGCAATTTTAACTTTGCAACCTCACTTTTATCCTCAAAGTCAAATTGTATTAGATGCCAAAAATTTTGATATCCACAAAGTTGAGTTAACGGATAAACAAAAGAAAGTCATCAAAACTTTGGAATATAGCTATGATAGTCTTCAGTTGACAATAGCTTTGGATAAAAAATACACTAGAAAAGACATTTTTGGTATTCATATAGATTATACTGCAAAACCTAATGAGAGACAGACTTCAGGAAGTGAAGCAATTACTAGTGATAAAGGGCTTTATTTTATAAATCCTCTAGGTGATGAAATCGGAAAACCTCAACAAATTTGGACTCAAGGTGAAACAAGTGCAAACTCTTGTTGGTTCCCAACTTTTGATCATCCCAACGTAAAAATGAAACAAGATATTTATATGACTGTTCAGGATAAGTATGTGACTTTATCGAATGGTCGTTTAATGTCTCAGAAAAAAAACGGAAATGGTACTAGAACGGATCATTGGAAACAAGAACTTCCTCATTCTGTTTATTTAGCTATGATGGCAGTAGGTAACTTTGCTGTAGTTAAAGATGAATGGAGAGGAAAAGAAGTGAGTTATTATGTAGAACCTGAATATGAGAAATATGCAAGAACAATTTTTGGAAATACTCCAGAAATGATGGAATTCTTCTCAAAGAAATTTCAATATGATTTTCCTTGGGCTAAATATTCACAAGTAATCATCCGTGATTTTGTTTCAGGTGCTATGGAAAATACTACAGCATCTACATTTATGGAATCTGTACAGGTTGATGATAGAGAAAAACTAGATCAAGATTGGGATTTCATTGTTGCACATGAACTTTTCCACCATTGGTTTGGTGATTTAGTTACAACTGAGTCTTGGGCGAATTTACCATTAAATGAATCTTGGGCTAACTACAGTGAGTATTTATGGAGAGAATACAAACATGGAAAAGATGAAGCTGATTATAACCTTCAAAATGAACTTGATTCTTATTTGGCTGAATCAGAAGTAAAACAAGTACCTCTTATCAGATATCATTATCAAAATAAAGAGGATATGTTTGATAGTCACTCCTATGCAAAAGGTGGATATATCTTAAACTTATTGAGACATACAATTGGAGATGATGCCTTCTTTGAAGGAGCAGCCTTATATCTTAAAGAAAATGCTTTCGAAGCTGCTGAAATTGCTCAGTTAAGAATGGCTTTCGAAGAAGTCACAGGTGAAGATCTAAATTGGTTTTTTAATCAATGGTTTATGGCTTCTGGTCACCCTGATATTTTTATTTTAGAAAAGTTTAATGGAAATACGCTTGAACTTTTAGTTCAACAAAGACAAGATCCTGAATATACTCCAATTTATAGAATCCCTACTACAGTTGAATTCTACTGGAAAGATGGTAAAAAAGAGGAAAGGTCAATTGTACTTGATCAATCTCAACAAACTTTCTCTTTCATGTTTGATACTGTTCCAGACCTAGTGATTTTTGATAAAGAGCATATCATTCCTGGAATTATAACACATGGTAAATCAATTGAGGCTTATCAGTTGCAAGCTGAAAAATCTTCTAATATCATGCATAGAATTGAGGCTTTAGAAATGATAGGGCAGTCAATTACAGCAAACCCAGATCTAATTCCGTCTATCAACAATTATCTTAAAGATCCTTTTTGGGGAGTTAGAGAAACTGCTGCAGCTTTGCTTGAAGGTTACCAAGGTACTGGTGATTTAACACAAACAAAAGTAATACTTAGAGACTTAGTGAAAAATGATAATAACTCATCAGTTAGAGCAACAGCTTTAAGTACACTTAGTTCAATTGATGAAAATTTCCTTCCTGTAGCTCAAGCTGCTATGCAAGATAGTTCTTATTTGGTAATAGCAACCGCATTATATACTGCTTCAACCCTTCAAGGGCCATCAATTGTCACCACTATTGACAAATTTAATGATGTTAAAAACCCAAATGTAGTATTTGTCTCATCTATGATTTATGGAGAATTAGGTACTAAAGGAAAACTTGATTGGTATGATAAAAAGTTGGCTGAGATGAATGATCAATTCCGTCAGTATATGTTTAGAACAATGACGGGCTATATCATTAATTTGACCACTGAAGAAGAGAAACAACAAGCAACAGACATTATCCTTAAATACGCAACAAACAGTGGAGCGAGTGCAGAAACTAAAGTTGCTGCTTACCAAGCGATAAGTCCATTACTTGAAGATGAAAACATTAGTAAGAGAGTTAGTGAGGCATTATCGAAAGAGAAGGATAATGCTGTATTAGATGCTTTAAAACAACAAGGCTACTAAAAACTATCTCTTCTAAGATTTTAATGAGGAACTTCTATCAAAGAGGTTCCTCATTTTTTTTAATAATCCAATAATTCCAAGTGATAACGCTTAATTATTTTTTTCAGAAGTTCTCCATATAAAGGTGAAGTTGCATAACCTACTCCCCCATATTTTGTAGAGCCAATCATATTTGCCCATGATGCATAATCTCTTCCTTGAGCAAACAATGGAGCATATCTCTTTTGTTTATTAAGAAATAAAGAATGAGCTCTAAATGACTCCCAAGGCGATTTATATTCTGCAAACGAATCTTTTACAATGCATTTATAAAGTACTTTACCATTTCTTTTTACTTTCTGAGAAGATACTATAATGTGTTTATTTTTTTGATATTCATTTTTAGTATAATACTCTGTCGTTGTAATTGGTTTTGTCTTTCCTGTTTTATCTTTGACACCAAAATAATTATTCCCAATTACTCTTTTTCCATACCCCGTTTCTAAAGCTGCCTGTGCAAGAGTGATGGATGCAGGGACATGGTATTTTGCCTGTTCCATCAATGCTGTTTCGATCTTTTTCAGAGGAGCTGATGAAGTGAAGAATGCATAAACATGTGGAGGTGCTTGCATTTGATCAAGAATATGGACTTTAAACAAATCTGCAATTTTAGCATTCAAGTCGATTAAAGATTCACTTTTAAGCTGATCTACCCTAGTTACCTTCTCTTCTATCAAAAAGTCAGTAACCAATAACTGTCGTTCTATTTGGAATCGATCGATTGATGAAGCCACAGTATTTAGTTTTTCTTCTTTGTACTGAGAAGAGATACTTGCAGTTTGATGAACAGGAATAATAGTCGTGCTTGATTTTTCAGCATTTTCTATATTTATCCCAAAATCTTCAATAAATTCATCCATGGTAGGTTCATTATTTCCATAGTGATATTGAATTGGTGCTTGTACAAAAATTACTTTTTCATCAGGACTTGAAAACAATTGTACCACCAAAAGAATTAATAAAAGTGCAATTGTAGTTAGTATCAGTTTTGGGTTAATGATAAATGTAAATATGTTTCCTCTATACCTTAGATAGAAATTATTAGGAAACTTCATTCCAATTGATAGATTTTTAGATGAAACAGCTAACTCAGATTGATTTTTCAGAAAATACATGACAACAAAACTTTACCTTTGAGAAATTAATTATTAAACAATCCATATCAATAAAATTGGCGAGTGTTTTAAAAGACGTTAGATTATATATGACTCACTTTTATTATTGATTACGATGTAAAATTAGTTTAAATTTTAAACATTGTCAATATTTTAAACAATAAATATAAAAAATAACTCAAAATGTCCATTAGCATTAATACAATGAGGGTTGGAAGAACCTATAAGCTTATCAATTACGGCGAAGTGTTTATATTTGAAACATTATCGATTGATAAAAATGATGACTTTTTAATCAAAATTATAGATACGCTAGAGCAATGCTATTTGAGTGAATTATATCAGTTTGGGAAAGGAAGAGATTTTATGATTGATGAAGTTTAATTGAGTTTCAAAATATAGAACATAAAAAAGCTAGTCCATATAAATGAACTAGCTCAATATTTTTACAGACTTTGTCTAATGTTTTTCTAGTAACGGTAGTGCTCCACTTTGTAAGGACCATCTACTTTCACACCGATGTAGTCGGCTTGCTCATCAGTAAGTGTTTCTAACTCAACACCAATCTTAGCTAAATGAAGTCTAGCCACCTTCTCATCTAAATGCTTAGGTAACATGTAGACTTTATTTTCATACTGATCAGTATTTTGCCATAACTCTAATTGAGCTAAAGTTTGGTTTGTGAAAGAGTTAGACATTACGAATGAAGGGTGTCCAGTTGCACAACCTAAGTTCACTAATCTACCTTCCGCTAAGATGATTACATCATTACCTGAAGCAACAGTATATTTGTCAACTTGAGGTTTGATGTTCACTTTAGTATCACCATACTTTTCGTTTAACCAAGCCATATCGATTTCGTTATCGAAGTGACCAATGTTACAAACGATAGCTTTGTCTTTTACTTTTTCGAAGTGACGACCAACAACGATATCTTTGTTACCAGTAGTTGTTACTACGATATCACCTTCTAAGATCGCATCGTCCATTTTCTTCACTTCAAAACCGTCCATTGCAGCTTGTAAAGCACAGATTGGATCGATTTCAGTAACGATAACACGAGCACCTGCACCTCTTAAAGAAGCAGCTGAACCTTTACCTACATCACCGTAACCAGCAACAACTGCTACTTTACCAGCAATCATTACGTCAGTAGCACGGCGGATACCGTCTACTAATGATTCTTTACAACCATATTTGTTATCAAACTTAGACTTAGTTACTGAGTCATTGATGTTGATAGCAGGAATTGGTAAAGTACCATTTTTCTCACGGTCGTGTAATCTTAAAACACCAGTAGTAGTTTCTTCAGATAAACCTTTGATACCTTCTACTAGTTGTGGGTAACGATCAAATACCATGTTTGTAAGATCTCCACCATCATCAAGAATCATGTTTAATGGCTTACCATCTTCAAATGCATGAAGTGTTTGCTCGATACACCAATCAAATTCTTCTTCATTAAGACCTTTCCAAGCAAATACTGGAATACCAGCTGCTGCAATAGCTGCTGCTGCTTGATCTTGAGTTGAGAAGATGTTACAAGATGACCAAGTTACTTCAGCACCTAACTCCACAAGAGTTTCAATTAAAACTGCTGTTTGGATAGTCATATGAAGACACCCAGCAA
The DNA here is from genome assembly GCF_056161045.1 of Flammeovirga sp. AWQ4_249. NCBI lineage: Bacteria > Pseudomonadati > Bacteroidota > Cytophagia > Cytophagales > Flammeovirgaceae > Flammeovirga > Flammeovirga sp. AWQ4_249. The sequence continues at coordinate 20,989 of NZ_JBSWYJ010000032.1, read as the reverse complement.
TTCTTGCACCTTTTAAAGGTTTAGAAGGTCCGAACTCTTTTCTCAATGACATTAAGCCTGGCATCTCTGCTTCAGCTAATTCAATTTCTTTACGTCCCCAGTCCGCTAAAGAGATATCTTTAACTTTATATTTAACTGCTGTACTTTCCACGTTAAAATTATTTTTTTGTTTTCAGAATACAAATCTAATACATTTTTGTGGATTAGATTTTATACTTAGTTAATAAGTACCTACATAACACCTTTTTATAAGGAAATTGTTTATTTTTTATCCTTTTTTTTGACGTCTCTTTTTTTTTCTGAAAGAATCAGAGATTCATTTAAATTTTATCAAAGTATCATGTAAATTCAGATATAGATACTAAATTTATTTTTACGGCAAACTAATTGCAGTTTGTTGTTTACAACGATGCATTTACTATTACACATTTGTGTACTCTAAAAACCGAATGATCCTAAATAAATATATATATATAATTTTTGCCTTTCTTTTCATCAATTTAATTGCTCTCCCAAAAGAAATTTGGGCAGCGGAGAATGATAGCATTTTTGTGCAATTAAGTTTAGAAGAAAAAATAGGTCAATTGATTATTGCCCTGCCTCAACAGAATGATAAAGAAATAAAGATTTTAGGACGCGAAAATAAGTTAGGTGGTGTGATTTTTAATAAATACTGCTCTAAGAATACTTACACTTATTTCAAAAACCTAAACAAACTTCCAAACAAAGTTCCTGTATTATTGGGGGCTAATTCCCAAGATGCTATCAACTGTTTAGATAGTTATTATAATACACTTCCAGATAAATATCATTTAAGTGCAATTAGCAGTAATATTTTCACTTATAATACTTACCATGAAATTGGTAAAATAAGTAAGAAATTGAATGTCGATTTTTATTTATCAGAAACCCTTTCTATTGAACATCAAAATGGAATTAAAAAGTATGGTTTTGGAAGTGACCCTAACAATGTAAGAGATAAAAACCATGCAGCTTTAAAGGGGCTACATCAAGCTGATATTTTAGTAGGAACTACCCTTCCTGTAGATATAGATTTTAATAAAACACTTGATGAAAATGAAAAAGTAGTTCTTCAGCAATTACTGAAAGATAGCTTGAACATCATTTCTCCATCTGATGTCTTATTTGATGTATCACTATTTCATACAAGTTTTATTACCTATCTCAATGATACATTAAATTATGACGGACTCATCTTTAGTGGTGATTTAGCTTCTGCTTCTAGTATAACCAAAACACAAAAAAATGCTGTTGAAGCACTGTTGAGAGGACATGATGTGTTGGTTTTATCTGATCATTTCCAAGAAGTAATAAAAGGAATTAAAACAGCGATAAAACAAGGCGTCTTACCAGAAGAAATTATTGAAGAAAAATTTCAAAAAATTAAAATGCACAAAGAGTTAAAGGATAATCACATTATCACTTATTCTAATCAAAATGATTTAGACGCTATCAGTGCTGAGACTTATGAAAAATCAATCACCGTATTGGCTGATCTTGATTCACTTATTCCTTTACAAAGTCTAAATGATAAAGAGTATCAATTAATAAGTATTGGTACTAGAAAATACAATGATGTTTTTGCGAATACCCTTCGTAATTTTATCGACTTTGACTATCATCAAATTGAACATTCTAGTTTTTCTACTGCTCAAGTAAACCTATTATTAGAAACTTGTAAGAAAAAAGATATTGTAATAATCAATGTAATCTGTCATCAAGAAACTTCTAAACATCGTTTCGGTGTAAGCTATGCTACAGAACAGTTGATTGAACAATTACAGAGGAAGACAAAGGTTATTGTTGTTCTAAATGGAAATCCAAAAGGACTAAAATATTTATCAAAAGCGAGAAATATTGTTATCAATTATTCTACTTCTTCAGCTGCTCAAGTAGCAAATGCACAAATGATTGCTGGTGCATTACCAGCTTCGGGTAAATTACCTTTAGCTATCAATACTACATTTCAAGTAAATCAAGGGTTAAAAATTAAAAACTTTGGTAGACTAGGTTATGGTAAACCTGAACAAGTAGGACTTAATAGTGAAATATTAAATCATACCATAGACAGTATCGCTAATCAAGCAATTCATATGGAAGCCACTCCAGGCTGTCAAGTAGTTATTGCTAAAAATGGGAAAATTGTATTTGAAAAAGCATACGGTTATTTCACTTATGAAAAAGAAATTCCTGTAACAAATGAAACCGTTTATGATATTGCTTCGGTTACGAAGGTCGCTGCAACTACACAAGCACTAATGATGCTTGATTACCAGGATAAAATTAATGTCAATAATCGACTAAAAGATTACATAGCAGGAACAGATACGACCAACAAAGGAAATATTAGATTAATTCAATTCTTAACACATTCAGCGCCTTTAAGAGGTGGTTATTATTTCTGGGGGCATGCTTACGATAAAGAAACAAAAAAATATAATCCTACTTACTTAAGTCCTATCAAGAAAGATGGGTTTTCTGTACAAGTAACTCCCAATTTATATGCTACTGATAGTATTAAATATTTTATGTGGAAATGGCTATTAGAAGCCCCTATCTCAACAAGAAGACGATATACAACAGAAGTCTATAGATATTGGTATAGTGATCTAGGTTATTACTTTTTACAAAGAGTAATTGAAGAAGAAACAAATATGTCTGAAGATAAATACCTTGAGAATAACCTTTATAAACCTCTAGGTACAAGAACATTGGGATACAATCCTTTGGAAAGGGTAAGTATCGCTAGGATTCCTCCTACAGAAATGGATGTAAATTATCGTCAGTCATTGATAAAAGGACAAGTTCACGATCCCTCAGCAGGTTTAATGGGAGGTGTTGGTGGTCATGCTGGTGTTTTTTCTAATGCTCATGATTTAGCTATCTTAATGCAAATGAACTTACAAGACGGTTCTTATGGTGGCAAAACATATTTCGATGAAGCCACATTGAATAAGTACAATCGTCAACCCTATAAAAGATTTAAAAATCGTAGAGCTTTAGGATGGGACAAACCACCTTTAAAAGGTGATGATGGAAATACAGCAAAAGAAGCCCCTAAAGCTACATTTGGACATACAGGTTTTACGGGTACTTGTGCATGGGTAGATCCCGAAAATCAGATTGTTTATATTTTCCTTTCTAATAGAGTTTATCCTACAGCTAGAAATAATAAATTAGCAAGAGAAAATATTAGAGAAAACATACAATCAGCAATTTATAAAGCCATGGAAAATGGAAAATAATATTACCGTTGACGTTTATTATTAATATAATGCGTATATAAATTTGCTTTGTAAAAAATATTCTTCTACTTTTGCATCGCTTTATAGGAAAAAGCACTTCAAATGGCTCCGTAGCTCAACTGAATAGAGCATCACATTACGGCTGTGAAGGTTCCAGGTTTGAATCCTGGCGGGGTCACAATCTTTTTCCAAGAGCAAATGGTTCCGTAGCTCAACTGAATAGAGCATCACATTACGGCTGTGAAGGTTCCAGGTTTGAATCCTGGCGGGATCACTAAAGGTCAATATCAAAAGATGTTGACCTTTTTTTATATCTATTCAGTACTATCTATTTCTCAAAAAATACTCAATGAATAAAGTATTAAGAGACTCTTCTAACTTTTTATGAAAACTAGCTTAAAGTATCTATTATTTTGTATTCTTTTTATTGCAATTCAGCAAACTTCAATCATGATTCTGAATATCTTTTTTGAGAATACTAAATTATCATTTTCATTAACACAAGTATTATTAATTATTACAGCTATCCTCCTCACAAAGAAAGCAGGTATCAATATCTCAATCGGATTAAAAGAAATTAATTTAGTAGAAACGGTTGTCTATTGTATTTCTGCTATCCTTTTTGCTGTAATTTTAAAATTTATTTTTGACATACCAATTATTTTCAACTTTGATAAAAATATTTACAGAATATCCACTGTTATATTCTTATCACCATTCCTAGAAGAAATAATTTTTAGAGGATTAAGCCTTGAATGGCTAAAAATGAATAACATTGACAAAACTAATAGGATATGCCTATCAGCATTAATATTTGGGTTAATGCATTTACCTATCAATTCCCTAATTAATTATCAAATTTTCTTATTTGGTATCATCAGCGCCTTAATTTATGAAAGAGAGCGAAAATTAATAAACTGCATAATCATTCATATGTCATTCAATTTCTTTATGTTTTTTACAGAGTAAACTAAACCACTCTGCACTGAAAGTGCTGAGGTTTGAATGGTAGGACTGAAAGTCCTACGCTCACTACCTCTTATTCCAACATGAAGTTGGAATTATCGTTCGTATCGCTCCTATGGTGTTCCAAATAGTCGTTGACCATTTGATCGGTTACATTACCTGTACTCCATGCTCCATAACCTCCGGCCCAAAAGTGCTTACCCCAATAACGTTTCCGTAAATTAGGAAACTCCTGTTGTAATATTCGAGACGTTCTCCCTTTCATACGTTTTAAGATATCACGCAAACTTTTGGTTGGTGGATACTCGATATGCATATGAACATGATCTTTACTTACTACTCCTTTCAAAATCTCTATACCTTCTGCCTCACAGATTTGAATCAGAAGAGATCTACAGCGTTTTTGGATATCTCCTTCCAAAACATGGTAGCGGTATTTTGTTGCGAAGACAATATGAACGGTCAACCTTGTAACTGTATGATGGCCTTTTCTATACTCTTGTGTCATAGATCACAATATGTAGTAGATTTTTTCGAAATACTAAAGTTCTGCACTGAAAGTGCAGGGTTTTAAACCCATTTCTGAGACCAATAAAAATTACTGTTCTAATAAATCTATTTTTAACTATTGTGATAATAAAATATTGAATATAAATTTTAGTATGATATTATTCTTTTCAACTGATAATTTGATACTTAAATTTAATTTTCCACCTCGCTGTACTAACTTAATTGTAATTAAATTCTTCTTTATTAATCAATAATTTAAAGTCGAATTCAAATCACCCAAAGCCTAAACTATTATTTCATGAAATTAACCTCATTAATTACAATTTTAGTATCTACATTTTTCATTTTTCTTTCGATAGATACTTTCGCACAAAAAAAAATCAAAGGCTCTAAACCCAATATTATTCTCTTAGTTAGCGATGATACGGGTTGGGGAGATTTTGGTCCTTATGGAGGAGGTAAAAATGCAGGAATTGACGCTCCTAATATCGATAGAATGGATAAAGAAGGTATGCAATTCTGGACTTTTTATGGTCAACCAAGTTGTACTCCAGGTAGAGCAGCTATGCAAACAGGTAGAATTCCTAATCGAAGTGGTATGACTACTGTTGCATTTCAAGGACAAGGTGGTGGTCTTAATGCAGCAGAATGGACTCTTGCTTCAGTTTTGAAGGAAGCTAATTACAATACTTATTTTGCTGGAAAATGGCATTTAGGAGAAAGTGACTATGCTATGCCTACTGCTCATGGTTATGATAAAATGGATAATGTAATTTTATATCATCTAAATGCATATACTTATACAATGCCTACTTTTCATCCTCAGATGACACCACAGCAGTTGGGGTATTTCTCTAAAATTACTACTGGTATTTTAGAAGGTAAAGCAGGACAAAAAGTAAATGAGATCTCAAAAGTAACTGAAGAGAATATAACAGAATTAGATGTGATGATGATGAAAAATGTACTTAATCAACTTGATGAGTACAGCAAGGATAAAAAGCCATTCTTCATGAGTATCAATTTTGCTAAAAACCATCAACCTAATTTACCCGCAAAAGATTTTAAGGGTAAAAGTAAAGCAGGCACACCATATGCAGATGCAGTTCAGGAGCTAGATTATCATATTGGGAGTGTTTTACAAAAAGTTGATGATTTAGGTATTGCCGATAATACATTGATTATCTATACTGTAGATAATGGTTCTTGGCAAGATGTTTATCCAGATTGTGGTTATACTCCTTTTAGAGGGACAAAAGGTACAGACAGAGAAGGAGGTTCTAGAGTCCCTGCCTTTGCTATTTGGAAAGATGTTATTGAGCCAAATACTGACAATTATGACATTGTAGGAGGACTTGATTTTATGGCTACATTCGCTTCTTTAGCTGGAGTAGATTTACCAAAACAAGATCGAGATAAAAAGCCTATTGTTTTTGATAGCTTTGATATGAGTCCACTATTTACAGGAGAAGGAAAATTCGAACGTGAAAATTGGTTCTATTTTACTGAGAGAGAATTAATGCCAGGTGCTGTTAGAACAGGTAGATGGAAGTTTGTTTTCAATATGAGGGGGGATAATGGTGCTACTCCAGGTAGTGATAAACCATCTCCTTTATTAGGTTGGACTGGACCAAGTATGTATGTCGCAACAGTACCTCAAGTATATGATCTTCTGACAGACCCTCAAGAAAGATACGATGTATTTATGACTACATTTACTGAAAATACATGGACTGTTCCTTTCATGTCTAAGGCTTTGACAGAACTTGCTAAATCTTATCAGGTAAATCCTCCTAGACCTGTACAATCTGAAGGTTACTCAGGACCAATGACTATTACTAGATACTTAGAATTAATGAAAATCAATTCTACGTTAGAAAAGCAAGGAGCTGATTTCAAGGTAACAGATTAATAAAAGTTTCAAGGTTAATTAAATAAAAACATACTTTACGGTATGTTTTTATTTTTTTATCTTTGCATAATGGATCAAGCATTAAAATCACAACTGACTAAACAGCTAATTCTTGATAAATCCTTTGAATTAATTTACAAGGATGGATTTAAAGCCACTAGTGTAAATCAAATTATGAAAGCTACTTCTTTAACGAAGGGAGCTTTTTATCATCACTTCAAGGATAAACAAGAAATAGGTATTGCCGTAATCGATCAATATATTTTCAATAGAGTTACGAAAGGAATGATTCTTCCTTTAAGAGAGGAAAAAGAAGTAACGCAAAAACTGAAAGATATTTTTACAAATCGTATTTTATCATTTTCTGATTTTGAAAAAGAAAATGGCTGCCCTGCCAACAATCTTATCAATGAAATTGGTAATTCTGAAGAGATATATCAAAATGCTTTGAAAAAAGTAATTGATCATTGGAAGGAAGAACTGATTCTACTTTTAGAAAGTGAAAAAAAGAAAGGAAATATCAGAGAAGAAGTAGATTCTAAAGCAGTTGCTACTTTTCTAATTTGTTCTTTTGAAGGTATTCGAGGAATCCGTAAGCTTTATAAAGAAGATAGTATGTTAGATAATTATTTAAATGCTACTTCAGCTTATATCGATCAACTAAAATAAATTATATAAAAAATGCTGACCTTCTAAGATCAGCATTTTTTATACTTGGAAACAACAAATTAGACTAACCACATGCACATGAAGGTTGCATGCTTCTTAATATTTCAAATGCTCTATTTAGTTCTTGAATAGAAGTTTCAGATAATGTTAATTTTGCTCCTTGTCCATTTTCTTGCACAAGATTTATTAGAGATTCAATATCTCCATTCATAATAACTTCTTTTTCTTCTTTTGCTAAATTAGTTGTATTAATTAAAGGTCTAGCTTGAAGTAATTCTCCAACAAAATTCTGACGTATATAACTTAGTACTTTTTGGTCCATTTTCTATTTACTTTTTGTGATTATCATTTTCATTTATGAAGTATATAATTTGCCTAAAAAGACACTAGTTCTAATTCTTTTCTTGATGAAACCAATATTTTTTTCTGTAAAATAAAATAAGCTATTGAAATAGCGATCGCTCTTAAAGTGGTACTCACAGCAATAGATAACCAAACACCATCAATACCCATCTTTAAATTATAAGCAAAGAAGTAGGCCATTGGTATACGTATTAAAGTTAAGGTTACATTAATTATTGCTGGTATTTCTGTTTTTCCTAATCCATTTACCACACCTGTTGTAATCATTTCTATACACATCAACATCTGTGATAGACCAATTATCTTTAAATAACTAACACCAATAGCAACTGTTGTAGGATCATCTAAAAACCATAAAACGAAGAACTCTGGAAAAAAGAAGAAAATAGCACCCATGATTCCTCCAAATAACATCCCAAATTTTACAGTCATTGCATACCCTTTTTCTATTCTTTTATACTTTTTAGCACCAAAGTTTTGACCTGTAAATGATAACATTGCTCCTGCCATACCATTAGTCAGCATAAATGTCATAGATTCAATCTGCAAACCAATTTTTTGTGCAGCAATGGCTTCTGCCCCCCAGTTTGCCACAATTCTAGCCATAAACATTCCAACTAAAGTAAACATGACCCTTTGTAATGATGGAGGAAATCCTAAACGCATTACTTTGACATAATCCTTTATTTTAAATGTCCATACACAATGACATCCATAAAATGCTCTAGCTCTAATACGCCAGAATACTACAAAGGCAATCATTCTTGATAAGAAAGTGGCAATTGCTGCTCCCTCTACTCCCAAGTCAAATCCAAATATGAATAATGGGTCCAAAATGATATTTAACCCCACTCCGATTGCATTTATTTTTAATGGTGTTTTAGCATCTCCTCTAGCATTACTTACACTTGTCATTTGCTGTACCATAAATGAAAAAATCATCTCTACTCCTGACCAAATCAAATAAAGTTTAGCCATCTTCTCCACCTTTGGATTATTTAGCTGGAAAAAAGAAATAATAAGATCTGATTGAGTAAATATAAACAGCATAATTAGCCCTGTGAGAGCAATCAATCCTATAAATGCTTCTTGGGCAATTTCCTGAGCACGATGATCATCTTGTCTTCCTATAGATTGAGAAACAACAATATTACTCCCAAAAAGAAATATTGAGATGATAGACCAACAAAAAGAAAGAAAAATAGCGATTGTACCAACTGCTGCAACTGCATCACTGCCCAACTGTCCAACCCATAATATATCAGCGAAATTATAAGCGAATAGCAATAAAGAGGAAGTAACAATGGGTATAACTAATTCTATTATTTTGTCTAATACTGCACCTTTGGTTAGATCTTTTTTCATCACACTATTTTTTCATTTCCATATACATTCCTATAGTGTAAGATCCTTCTAAAAAGACACATCTAGATAATCAAAAAAAAGGCACTTGTACTTCACCTAGTACAAGCACCTTTAACAACATGTTACAAAAGTGAAAAGCATTGCATATCAATTTTGCGAAAGTAAGTCTAATGTGTATTCTGAAATTTGCTTAATTAGTATTATGATTTTCGTTATTTGAAAAATAGTTTGGGGCAAAGAACGTGATTAGTCAACTTGTTGGCTGTCCAAAAACACCTAATTCTTTCGTTATTACCTTTTGCCAATCCTATCTGAACCAGCAAATTGGCAATACTAGTTTTTTTATTAATACCTAAAGTGTGAGATTGCCCAACTTGAGAAATCATCCCTTCAGGAAATGTTCGAATGTAATAATTGGGAACTAAATCCCCTTCTCTGTAAATTTTTGGATGAACTTCATACCACTCATCTTCATAATAATAACCAACAGAAGATATTTTTTCCTGCTTTTTCAATTTCTTGATTAAAGCATCAGTAATACAATAGTTTTCATCAGGTAAAAAATATAACTCTATACCTTTTGGTATTTTTACTTGTAAGTCATTTAATAGTTCATAGTTACCTGAAATTATAAAATCACCTTCCTCAGCTTGAAGAAAATCATTTTCAACTACTTCATTATTTAGTTGTGGATTTATTTGCTCATCACTATATGTTCTTTGTGACATAGTCATAATAGTTTCCTTTTTTGGTATGCCTCAAAAGTGAAGATTGATTTCCACTCACAAAAGAAAATTTGTGTGAATGGTACTATTTTTTTAGTAAATGGAATTTTTCTTGGCTTTTGGGTAAAAAGATTGCAATTTAAGTTCAGATAAACAGCACAATAGAGATGAAACAAACTTTCTTGCTAATTTTTTATGTTTATCTATTAATCTTTTTTCAAACTATTAAACTTACTGACTATGGCTGAAGTAACTTCCCAAGGCACTAAAGAGGTCACTGTTGAAGTTTCTTTATTTTGTGAAGAAATCATCAACAACTTTGACAAGATGAACACTGAAACTGGCTCACCAACTCAGCCAGTTGTCATCGATCCTTTCGTAAGAACTGATATCAGTGGTATTAAATATATCATGGGTGGAGATACAATTCGTGTTTCTATTGATTATGAAACAAAACAGAAGTTGAATGCAGAATTGATTTACCTTCAAGTACAAAATGTAACCTCTAAGTCTAAAGATATTATGGACTCCGTTGCATGGAGTAAATATTTTGATTTTTCTAAAGAGCCTGAAAATGAACTAACAACTGTAGCACCTAATGGTTGTATCTATTTTGAGCCAATAAAAAATACTGATGACATTATAGTTCATACTAGAAAAATTGATAAAAACGACAAGGATGATATTCTAATCACTTATTATGTAGTGTTATCATTTAGATTAAAAGGTGAAAAGTATTATTGTATTATAGATCCTATTGGACATATTAGTGGATCAAGAAAACCTTAACATTTTGCATAATTTTAAATACATTTTTGTATTTATTTTCATATTTATATCAATTAAGTTATCAGCACAATCTAAAGAAGAGGCTGATAGCTTAATTGACTATTTAAATGAAAATAATAGTAATTTATCAAAAGATTCATTGGCATATTATTATGATCAAATTGGCTATCATTTAAATAATCAACATAGTTTAATTTATCTTAATAAATCATTAAAATTATCTAAAGAATTAAATAATACTAAAAGTCAAATTACAACACTAGGTAATCTAGGTAATATCCACCGTTTATTAGGTAATAAAATACAGGCTATACAATACATTTTAGAAGCTTCTGAACTTAATAAACAGTTAAACGAACTTAAAAGTAGTAGTTTGAATCTTTCTCTATTAGCAGCTATATATTATACAGATAAAAATTTCGAAAAAGCCAATTATTATTATCAAAAAGCTATGGATATATATCCATCAAAGACACTTGACAGTTTTAACTACATAATGTTATACTTGAATATTGGTGATACTTTTAGAATGCAAGGGCAATTAGATAGTGCTACTTATTATTTAACGAAGAGTATTCATTTAAATGATAAATTAATAAAAGATGATATCATCTATGGATATGCATATGGTAACTTAGGTATGGCACAAACTTCTCTTAACCAAAAAAAAGAAGCTGAAAAGAATTTATTATTAGGTGTTGATTACTTACAAAAAATTGGAGATAACCTTACTGCTGAAATTTTTAATGTAGAATTAGGTAAACTTAATTTACAAAGAGGAAAAATTAAAGAGGCAGAAAAAATCTACTTACAGGCATACTCTACTTTTAAGGGTTTGCATGCAAAAGAACAAATAAAAGATATTACATCAGAGCTTTCTTTATTTTATGAAGATAGAATGCAATTTGAAAAAGCATTGTCTTTTGAAAAAGAAATGATTCTTTATAAAGATTCACTTATCAATAAAGAAGCTATTCAAAAATTAGAACAGGCTAAACATCAGTTTGAGCTTAATAAAATGGAGTTTGAGATGGAATTAATGGAGCAAAAAGCCATATTCCGTTCTTATTTATCTCTAGCAGCTGGAATCATTGCTTTAGTGTTATTAGGTATAGCTATCTATTTACATTTTGAAGCTAAAAGAAGAAAAAGAATGAATATTCTTCTATTAGAACAAAAAGAAATGATTGCTCAAAGAGAAGAAGAAAAAGCTTTATTATTAAAAGAGTTGAATCATAGAGTTAAAAATAACTTACAAATGATTTCAAGCCTTTTAAATCTTCAAAGTAGTCAATTAGGAGATCATCCTGCTGTTACTGCAATTGATTCTGGTCGTTTTAGAGTAGAAGCTATGTCTCTTATACATCAAAAGTTATATCAAAAAGATGTTCATACTGAAATTGAGATTGATACCTACATAGAAGAACTAGTACTCAACTTAATGTATAGTTTCCAAGCATCTATCACTCCTACTTTTGATATTGAAAAAGTAGATATTCATATAGATAAAGCTATTCCATTGGGACTAATCATCAATGAATTTGTTACCAATGCTATGAAATATGCTTTTGAAGGAATCCAAAATCCAGAGTTAACAATTGAATTAAAACAGATTGATAATCAAGTTATTGTTAAAGTAAAAGATAATGGTGTTGGATTAAATAACAGTGAATCTACAGGTACATCATTTGGTTTACATCTAGTTGATTCATTGGTACAACAACTTGATGGTACATTAAGATACGAAACAGAAATTGGTACTACTTGCATATTAATCATCAATAAATATGACCGAACAAATTAATATACTGATTGTCGAAGATGAAATTCTATTAGCTAAGGATCTTCAATTAAGGCTTGAAAGTAATAAACAGTACAAGACTACTATCGCTCAAAGTTTTGAAGATGCTATAAAGGTGCTAATTACAACTCCAATAGATTTTCTAATTATTGATATTACTTTAAAAGGAAATAAAACTGGAATTGATTTAGCTGAGAAAATTAATGAAAAATTTAATTTACCATTCTTGTTTTTAACTTCTCATGCAGACCAAGCTACATTTGAAAAAGCAAAAACTGTAAATCCTCATGCTTACCTGCTAAAACCTTTTAACGATAGGATGATAAGCATGTCAATTGAATTAGCATTGTCTAACTTCAATAATAATCAATTGGAAAAGGAAGAAAAGCAAGTAGAAGAAGATAAAAGTCTTTTTCTAAAAAAAGATAATACCTTCCATAAGATCAAATTATCTGATATTATTTACTTTGAAGCAGACAGTAATTATACACGCTTACATACTAAGCAAGGTCTTTTTTTTTATGCTACAGTGCTTAAAAATATTCAGGAAAAATTTACTCAGTCTATTTTTTTAAGAATACATCGTAGTTATATCATCAACTTAAACTATGTTTCTTCATTTGAAACTAACTCAGTGTTGCTTGATCAAAAATATACATTGCCTATTAGTAAAGGCTATAAAGATACTGTTTTTAAACAATTCGAAATGATTTAAAAACAGAAAGACTTTCATAATCAACTATACTTAAAGCAAACTACCTCAACTAAAAAGGCTACAGACATCTGTCCGTAGCCTTTATTACATACTTGATTTACTAAATATTAATCATTTTGTCTCTTAATTTAAGAGAACAATCTTCAGCACATAATTAGTGTGATAATTAGTAAAGTGCTAAAATCATATATATTTTTTAGTAATTAGAATAAAGCAATACAAAAGTATTAAGGCTATCTAATAGAGCTTTTAAGTTTATATTACTAAACAACTTTTAATATTATTTTTTCATGAACTTATTTAACAAAACACAATAAACAGTCTATTTTTTCTTACATATTTACATTTAATTGTAAAGTAAATTTATTCACCCATGGATGATTAAAAAGTAAAAGCCCATCCATAATAATGAATGAGCTTCCTTTACTAGAATCATTTTTTCAGCACTAAAATTTTATAAACATAATGCCCTCAGATGAGGAATAATTATTTCACTTTAATTCACCGAGAAGAAACGAAATAATCGCAAACTGTAATTCTAAAGTACTTTCTTGCTTTTTTGATAGTCTATTATTGTTATAAATACTAATTGTGTGTGTTATTTAAATAGCTGGTTTTGGGTTGATAATATCTTATTCAAGTGATAAAAAAAAGTTACAAAAGTAGTTTTTAAAAGAGGCTACAAAATATCCGTAGCCTCTATTTTTTAATTGGGTTGGTTTTTAGCGACTCATTTCAATTAAATTACTGCTTTATCACTTGTTATTTTTCAGAATACTTATTCTTACATTTCTATATTTTTTACATTACTGAATGTTGAATATTTATAAAAGTAATTTCTAATTTGCTTTTGTTTTTCTTTCTTGATTATCTACACCATCCTGTGGTAAATCTGTAAATAACTTTACCTTAGGTTTTCTTCCTAAACTATCACTTGCTACTTCATCATAAGTGAATTCAATATCTCTCTCAATTGGAGTAATGTTTTCATCATCAGTGTTTTCACAAGATGAAAGTATTGATAATATTATGAATACTAGACTAAAATACTTTAACTTTATCATGTCGATTAATTGTTGATAGTTGGATACTTACTGTTCTACCTATTAGACTTATAAAAAATAAAATGCCACCATTAAGATTAAATAAAAATGAGATTTTTTATTTTTTTAACATTTAATATCCTATTATCTTTTTTTGCCTACTCACAGTCATATAATGAGAAGGATATAAAAAAGAAGGCATATACAGCTTTTAGAGAAAAAAACTATGACTTATCTATAAAATATTTTAAACTAATTGAATCAAAAACTACTGATAAAAAAACAAGATCTTATTGCCAACACGTTCTTGGGCATTTATATGGAAAGGAGAAATTAAATTTAGACTTAGGTATTTATTGGTTAAAGAAAAATATTAATACTATAGATCATGATCCAGATAATAGATATTTCACACATGTAACTTCACACTCCTTATTGGGTGAATATTATTTATTTTTAGGTAAAAGGGATTCCGCTGAATTATATTTAAAAAAAGGAAGTAGTATTTATTTAAACAATATCGAAAAGTACAAAACAAGTTACCCTATTCTTAGACAGCTTAATACATTTTTTTATAGACGTCAAGAATATAATTTAAGTAAGGATATTTTAGATCATCTTTTAAATATCCATGTTAATTATAGTACCTTAAGCGATTATTTAAGTTTATGTATTCAAGTTGATGATATAGATTGTATCACAAATTCACTAGTTGAAATAGATAATCTTAACGAAGGTAATTTCGGACATCATTTTTATCAAATCGGTAATTATTATTTTGAAAATTCTAATTATATAGATGCAATAAAAAATTTCAAAAAATATTTATTCAAGTATAACTTTCAATTCAAACTTAACGATGATTATGTATTCAGTAATGATGAAATAATTTTAAGGCATTACTTTATAGCAAGAACATATCTAAAAATAGCTCAATGTTACCGAGAATTAAATGACCCTTCCAATCAAATTATTTATTTAAATAAAGCTGAAAAAGAAATAAAAAAAGGACTTTCATTCCCTACACAGGACATGAATGTTATGGCTGCTGAAATATATAGAGCTATCGAAATTTATAATCACGAAAACAATATTACGACTTCTATAAATTACCTAGATTCAGCTCAAAATTTAATTGATCATCAAATAAAAATTCATAAGAAAGACACCAATCAAGTTTTATTGAACCAATTGATGTTGCAAAATTTTTACACCGCAGAATATTCTAATAATCATACTGATAAAGAACATTATTATTGGCAAGCTTACCTTATGTTTAAAAAATTTATAGGTAATCAATATAACGATGACGATCAGCTCTATCAATTCAAAAGTATAAAAGAGATTCAAGATCAACTTGTCTCTTTCTATTCCAATTTATATTTAGAATCTAGAGAAAATAAATACTTATTTAAGGTTTTAGAAATAGTAGAAAACTCTAAATCGAATATTTTATACAAAAGAAGTTTAGGATTAGATAATTTGAGTTTTGAAGAATATATCAATACTAAGAATATTGACAGTTTAAAAAACCAGATCAATAGCTCCCCATTATTAACAGAAATAGAAATTAAAAATTACTTTCATAAATTTTATGAAGATAAAGGCTTTGTATCCTATTACCCTGTAGGAAAAAGTATGGTTATGGTCGGTTTTATTGATGATCATTTTTTCCTTGAAAAAAGAAATTTACCTGAAAATTGGAATGAATTAGTGAATCAAACATACAAAGAGGTTAGTAATAGTAATTTATTTATTAATCGTTCATTTAATCATCAACTTTTCCAATTAGGTAACTTCTTATTACCATCATCATTACGTTTTTCTGATGTGCAAAGGGTTGTTTTTTCACCATCAGGAAACTTAACATTTATCCCATTTGAAATACTAAAGGTTAGAAAAGGTTATTATCTTGAAAATTGGGCAATTTCTTACAGTTTCTCTTTACATCATGAATATTCTTCTTCTATTTCTGCCTCTACTGATTATGAAGAAATAAATATACTTGGTGTTGCTCCTTACAATAATATAAACCTTCCTTTTTCTTTAGAAGAAGTTAAATCTATCACGACCAACTTTATAAGTGATAAAGAAGCTACAATGAGTAATACATTAGAAAAAATAAATAATTCTAATATACTTCATTTAGCTACACATACTACTATTAACAAAACGGCTAAAGATTCTCATATTGAGTTTTATCCACTTGATACTAATAAAGTACATACATTAAGCTTTAATGAAATTGCTAACAAAGATTTATCACATCTTAAACTAGTTTCATTAAGTAGTTGTCATTCTGCTGATGGACCATATATAGATGGAGAAGGGACACTAAGTTTACAGAGAGCATTTGCCTATGCAAATGTTGATGCTGTACTCGCAAGTAAATGGGATGTGAATGATGAGGTTTCCTCAATAATTATGGCTAGCTTTTATGAATACCTGGAAGAAGGGTGGGAAAAGGATATAGCTTTACAAAAAGCAAAAAAGGATTTTTGGAAAAATAATCCTTCTATAAAAGTAAACCCCATCTACTGGGGCAATATTGTATTATATGGAGAAGCTGAAGCGATTACCTCGCCCAGCTTCCAAAAAACTTTATTTCAATATCTTCCTTTTGACTTTTAATATGTAAATATCATAAAGGAAATATTTATCAATTTGACTAAAATATAAATGTTCTTCATCACTTCTAATTTTTAAAGTCAATTGATCTACTTCACTAAAATCTTCTAATCCTAAATAAGCATTTAATAAAAACCAATCCTTATGATCAGATGCTGGCAACTTCTCTAAAGTTTCAATTGCACCATCATAGTTACTCGCATTAATTTGTTGTAACGCTATTTCTAATTGAGAAGGTTCTTTGTTAATAGCAATTTGAGAACTTCTTGTATAGTTAGTATAGCATTTATCTTCTATTAAAGTACCTGGGGTTAATTGCATTATATAGATAGAAATATATCCAAAAATCAATAAAGCAGCTGCTGATGTCCACCTTGAAGTTAGTTTTATTTGCTGGTTGCGTTTCATTTCAGCTCTAACAGCTTTTACTTCGAGAGAAATTTCTTCTATATAAAGTCTTTCTTCAATTAAATTATCTGATAACATACCACTGTTTTTTTAAGTTATACCTATTAGACTTCAACTTCTTGATTTGCCACCACTTAAAAATTATTTTTTATCAAGACATTCAGAAATATCATCCAAAAGATCACTTATATTGCCTTTTTCAATTTCTAAACCTTTCTTTAAATAGCCAATACATCTACTTTTTTTATTTCTTATAAATTTTTCAGAAGTATATTTTCCATTAAATTTCAAAAGAATTTCACTATAAGATAGTTGTTGAAAATAGAAATAACTTAATAGTTTTCTACAGTCATCTCCTATTTTTTGTAAGAGCTGTCTAAATCGTTTCTTTGAATCTAAATCATCCCCTTCTTTTAATGGTAATTCCGTGGTAAAATCTTTTTCATCTTCAATTTCAAAATCATTTTCATATGATACATCATACTTTTTTCTCTTTTTAAGAGTTGATAACCACATGTTTTTTGAAATGCTAAAAAGATATGTAGAAATATGAGCATTACCTTTAAATTGATCTTTATCAATACTCCAAATTATTTTAGCAATAGCATCTTGAAATATATCCTCAGCATCTTCTTTGGTACCATTTAACTTAAGTATTAATAGTTTAGTTTTCTCAAAATAAAGTCTATAAAGTTCTCTGATAGAATTTTCATAATCCTTTCTATGCTTTATATTATCAATAAGCTCTTGAGATGAATAGTTATTTTTTGTTTTGAAAAACATATAGTAAGATTATTGTTGTTAATTTAGAAGAAGGATAAAATAAAATTCAGGCTTAATAATTTTATCTGCTTTAAATTATTGTATTCTATCCTAAAAGACAATAAATAAATAGATCACTACACCATTTACTTTAGTTTTAATTTAAAATAAGTGATAAAAAAATAATTAAGACTAATAATAAAGAATAAACATAAATAATATCTATTGTACCATATGAGTTGATATTCGATAATAATCTTATAAAAAAATAATATCAACAGTTATTGTAGTCAATAAAACTATTAAATACATTAGCAAATATTTAGGCTTTATTTCTTACGATATTTATAATGTTTACTGCTTAGATTTTTAAACAAAAAAAAGAGTAACAATCAAAATTTTCAACAAATTCAGATAAGTACTCTTCTCTTTATTAAAATAAGATTTTAGTGTCTTATTTTGTCGATTTTTCTAAATCATCCATTCTATGGAAATAGTCAACTGCTGCTGCTTTTACCTTGGGTGATAATAATAATGCCGCAATCATAGTTGGAAATGCCATTGTTGCATAAGCACCATCAATTAAATTTAATATAGCGTCTAATTTAATTACTGAACCAACAACAATTAGAATAACATATGCATAATTAAAATAATGCTTTCTCTCTTCTCCAATTAGATAACCTAAACATTTAGATCCATAATATGAAAAAGAAAATAAGGTTGTCAATGCAAAGAATAAAACACAGATTGATAATATAATTGGACCCATTGTTGGGAAAACAGCTCTAAATGCTTCTGTAGTTAATGCTACTCCATTAACATCAGTACCCATATCAGGAGAGTAAATACCTGAAGCTAAAATACCAAATGCTGTCATCGAACAAACAACAATTGTATCAATAAAAGGTCCAATCATAGCCACTAATCCTTCTCTAACGGGCTCGGTAGTTTTTGAAGCACCATGCATCATAGGTGCTGTACCTATACCTGCTTCATTTGAAAAAGCTGCTCTCTTAGCACCAATTACTATTACTGCTCCTATTGCACCACCTGCTGCTGATTTAAAAGTAAACGCTTCTGTAATTATACTAGAAAATATTTCAGGTAATTTTTCAGCATTCAACCCAATCATTGCTAATACAGTCCCTGAATAAAGAATAACCATAATTGGAACTAATTTTCCAGCTACACTACCAATTCTTTCAATTCCCCCAAAAATTACTGCAGAAACAATAATCATTATTATTACACCAATAATAAAATTCAAAGTCATTGTATCTGCCATTGATGTAACGCTTTCAGGGAGAACTACCGTTCTAACAACTTCAGTTAGTTGATTTGCTTGGAACATTGGAGTAACTCCTAAAAGACCAGCTGCAGCAAAAAACATTGCCATTGGTTTCCATTTCTTCCCTAGACCTTCTTCAATAAAATACATTGGTCCACCTTCAGCTCGACCTTTAGAATCATGCCCTCTATACATTACTGCTAATGTACAAGTAAAGAACTTAGTAGCCATTCCCAATAAAGCAGAAACCCACATCCAGAATATTGCACCAGGTCCTCCTGTAACTAATGCCACAGCAACACCACTAATATTTCCCATACCTACGGTTGCAGCAATTGCTCCTGATAAAGCTTCATAGTGGTCAATATCACCTTCAGCATCTGGGTCATCAAACTTTCCTCTCAATACATCTATTGAATGTTTGAAATATCTAAAAGGTAAGAATTTCGAATAAATTGTAAAGAACAGACCACCACCCATTAAGAGTATTAGTAAAGGAGTTCCCCAAGCTAATGCACTAAAGGCTGCAGCAAAATTTTCAAATGCTTCCATAAAATATAGTAATTCGTATATGGTTATTTAATAAGTAGTTGATTATGAAGCTACTTAATTTAATATTTAATTCGTAAACTAATTATTAAATTCTCATTTTTATTATTGCAAGTTAGTTAGAAAACTCACATTTTAATTAAAAAGAATGTTATGAAATTAATTATTACTTTACTTAATCTTTTAACTCAAATAAATAATATTCGATTTATGATAATCGGTTCATTATATGCAAATTACAATTATTCTAACAGTTTACTTATAAAAAAGTACAGACACAAAAAAAGGTTAGTCAACATCTTGTGTTAACTAACCTTCTATATTTAATGAATGTGGCGCCGACTTACTCTCCCGGGGGTTAACCCAGTACCATCAGCACTGTAGGGCTTAACTGCTCTGTTCGGAATGGGAAGAGGTGAACACCTACGTCATTGGCACCATCAATTTCTTGATTGATCTAATGATTTCTTGAATCTAATCACTATCATGACCTCTTTTAGTCATTGACAGCGAAAAGGAAAAACTTTGCTGAGGTAGTATCGCTACTACCTCAACCGTAAAAGAAAAAGCTCTTGGGCGATTAGTACTTCTCAGCTGAATGTATCTCTACACGTACACTTGAAGCCTATCAACGTCATAATCTTTAACAACCCTTATATGGAAATCTCATCTCGAGGTGGGTTTCGCGCTTAGATGCTTTCAGCGCTTATCCGCTCCACACATAGGTACCCGGCGATGCTCCTGGCGGAACAACCGGTACGCCAGAGGTGTGTCCAACTCGGTCCTCTCGTACTAAAGTCAGAGCCTCTCAAATTTCCTACGCCCGCAACAGATAGAGACCGAACTGTCTCACGACGTTCTGAACCCAGCTCGCGTGCCACTTTAATGGGCGAACAGCCCAACCCTTGGGACCTTCTCCAGCCCCAGGACGTGACGAGCCGACATCGAGGTGCCAAACCTCCCCGTCGATTTGAGCTCTTGGGGGAGATCAGCCTGTTATCCCCAGAGTACCTTTTATCCTTTGAGCGATGGCCCTTCCATGCGGTACCACCGGATCACTATGTCCCACTTTCGTGCCTGGTCGAGATGTCTCTCTCGCAGTCAGGCTCCCTTATGCCATTGCGCTCTTCCGACGATTGCCGACCGTCGTGAGGGAACCTTGGAAAGCCTCCGTTACTCTTTTGGAGGCGACCACCCCAGTCAAACTACCCACCAAACAATGTCCGG
>NZ_JBSWYJ010000031.1:0-61183 GCF_056161045.1 Flammeovirga sp. AWQ4_249 | reverse complement strand
TCATTATCGTGAAAATCTGTAAAGTGACAGTAGGATTCAGAGTTTCTCCAGAAGTAGAAAGAGAAGGTCTTGATGCTACAGAAGTAGGAGAGTTTATCTAATCAAGAAGATAATAAAAATAAAAGAGCCTGATCGATCATTTTGATGGATCAGGCTTTTATATGTATTAAAGAAACTAAGCTTTGTAGAAAGGTAGTTTACTAACTACAGCCTTTAATTTTCTATTTCTTACTTCGATAATAACCTCAGTGCCAGACTTTGTGTATGGACGGTTGATGTAACCTAATGCAACACCTTTTCCTAACATAGGAGACATTGTACCTGAAGTCAAATGACCAATCTCTTCACCCTCTAAAGTAGTTACTTTATAACCACCTCTTGGTACTCCACGATCGATTAATTCAATACCTACTAAACGACGTGTAACACCTTCTTCTTTTTGTTTAGCAAGATTGTCTGAGTTTGTAAAATCTTTTGTGAATTTAGTTACCCAACCTAAACCAGCTTCTAATGGAGAAGTTGTATCATCAATATCATTACCATATAGGCAATAACCCATTTCTAAACGTAAAGTATCTCTAGCCCCTAAGCCAATTGGTTTGATATCCCAATCTTTACCCGCTTCGAAAATTTTAGTCCAAACTTCTTCAGCCACATCATTTGGAACATATAACTCAAATCCACCTGAACCAGTATATCCAGTTGCAGAGACAATAACATTGTCTACACCAGCAAATTTACCTTTTTCAAAAGTGTAGAAAGTCATGTTTGTTAAGTCAACTTCTGTCAATGATTGCATTGCTTCAGCTGCTTTTGGTCCTTGAACGGCAAATAAAGAATATTCATCAGAAGCATTGATCATTTCAACACCTTCAGTATTTCTTTCAGTAATCCAATTCCAATCTTTTTCAATATTAGAAGCATTTACCACTAACATATACTCTTCATCCGCAATTTTATAGATAATTAAATCATCTACAATGCCACCATCTTCATTTGGTAAACAAGAGTATTGTGCTTTACCATCAAATAATTTTGAAGCATCATTCGAAGAAACTCTTTGGATAAGATCTAAAGCTTTTGGACCTTTTAAGAAGAATTCACCCATGTGAGATACATCAAAAACACCAACACCATTACGGACAGTTTTGTGCTCTTCAATATCAGAAGAATATCTTACGGGCATATTATAGCCTGCAAAAGGAACCATCTTAGCACCTAAAGCTTCATGAACATCGTTAAGGGCGATTTTCTTTAAAGTTTGTGAATCACTCATGTTTTAGTATGTGTTTTCTGTGGTTAGAAACTTGGTTTAAACCAGACACTCAATAGTGTCTTTCTAAAAATTTAGCCAAATGTAAAAATAGGATTCGAAATATCATACACCTATACCTAAAATACCATGATTATCTAACGAATTTTAATGAAGAATTAAGTCTTCCTTTTTTCATGTCAAAAAAAATATGATCTTAGCAATAGATATCTAAACTATCAACAAAATTTAAAGATATGTCATCGGTTTTATCACTAGTAGGGAATACACCTCTTGTAAAACTTGAGAAGTTAAACCCAAACCCTAATGTCACAATTTACGCAAAACTTGAAGGTCAAAATCCTGGTGGAAGCGTAAAAGATCGAGCTGCTTTTAACATGATTAATGAAGCAATTAAAAGTGGTGAATTAAAAAAAGGAATGAAACTCATCGAAGCAACAAGTGGTAACACAGGTATTGCATTAGCGATGATGGCTTCACTATTTGGTATTGAAATCGAATTGGTAATGCCAGATCATGCTACAATCGAAAGAGTAAAATCTATGAAAGCATATGGAGCAAAAGTTACGCTAACACCGTCTGCTATTTCAATGGAAGGAGCTCGTGATTATGCATTAAATAAAGTAAAAGAAGGAGGGTACATGATGTTAAATCAGTTTGATAACCCCAATAATTACTTAGCACATTATAAAACAACAGGACCTGAAATTTGGAGAGATACGGACCAGAAAATAACACACTTTATTTCTGCAATGGGAACAACAGGGACGATTATGGGAACCTCTAAATTTCTAAAGGAACAATCAAAAGATATTACAATTGTAGGTACACAACCAGCTGAAGGAGCAAGAATTCCTGGAATTCGTAGATGGCCAAAGGAGTATCTACCCAAAATATTTGATGAAACTAGGATAGATAAAAAAATTGATGTTTCTCAAGAAAATGCTACGGCAATGACTAGGAAATTAGCATTAGAAGAAGGTATTTTTGCAGGAATGAGCAGTGGTGGATCAGCTTATGCAGCCATCGAAACAGCAAAAACATTGGATTCAGGTGTTATTGTATTTATCGTTTGTGATAGAGGAGATAAATACCTATCAAGTGAACTTTTTTAATATTAATCGAAAATAATGAAAACAGTCTTATTATCAATCTTTGTTGGCCTTATGTTGATAGGGTGTGGTCGTAGTGAAAAAGCGAAAGAACAACAAAAACAAATAGAAGAGAAAGAAGAATTAGCACCTGTAGTTTATAATGCTGATAAAGCAAAAGCACCTCAGGCTTACCTTAAACTTTCTGAATGTTTAGTGGCTTCTAACCCAACTGCAGCTCAAACGTATGCAAAAAGGTTAGCTGATGTTATGCCTAAAGAAGGTGCTGATGAAGCAACAAAAGCCGTCAATGAGATTACTTCTTCTACTGATTTGGCAACGCAAAGAAAATCTTTTGAGAAAGTGACGGAATATTTCTATACCGTTGCTAAAAATGGAGAAGCAGGTATGGATATTTACCTTGTTCACTGTCCAATGGCTTTTGATAACACAGGAGCGAATTGGTTAAGTGCTACAAATGAAGTAGTTAATCCTTATTTTGGAGATCAAATGTTACATTGCGGTCGTGTAATGGAAACAATCAAAGGAAAATAAATCACTTTCAATCCACAAAAAAAGTCACTTTTATTTAATATAGGAGTGACTTTTTTTATTTCGAATTGTTAATTGTATTATTTTTTTTATTTAAATTACACTTGATTTGTGTTTGGCTAATTTTTTAGTAGAAAGATTAAACACACTAACTTTCATTTTTTTATTGTAACTAAGCGCATGCGACTATTAGCACTACTCTCTTTTCTTTTATGTATCACTCCAGCTTTTTCAATGGAGAAATTATACATAGAAAGTTCTCAAAACGAAGTAAAAGATCTCTCCAATTATGTTGAAGTATTTTTAGATTCAACAAATAAGATAGAGTTAGAACAATTACTTCACACAGATAAATTTACAACCAACCAACAAAATATTATTAATGTAGGGTTTAATGAAGCTGCATTGTGGTTACGTTTTTCATTAGAAAATCTTTCTTTGGAAGAAAAAAGGGACTTCATTTTAGAAATCGGAAATAGTAATCTTGATGTTATAGAAGTCTTTGAAATGGAAAATGGTGAATTGGTAAATCATTTATTATTAGGTGATCAAATTAAATTCTCAGAAAGACCTTTAGCATTCAGAACGAACCTTTATTCATTTGATATTGGAGCCAAAAGTGGTGTTGAATTATATCTTAAAATTCAAACAAATGGAGCTTTACAAGTTCCTCTTACATTAGCTACACCAACAAAATTTTTCATAAACCATATTACTACAGAAACGGCTTTTGGAATATATATCGGTATCATGTTGGTGATGGTACTTTATAATATCCTTATCTTTTTATCACTTAAAGATTTAAACTATTTGTATTATGCTTTTCCAATTTTGGCGAATACAATTTTCTTTTTATCCTTAAGTGGACATCATTTTCAATACCTACTTCCCAATAACCCAGCTGCAGCCAATAATGTAACAGTTGTTTCTATAGCATTGTGGATATTGACCTCGTCTTTTTATGCTAAATCTTCTTTACAATCCAAAAAATATTCAAGAATAGCAGATTTTGCTTTAATCGTAACCATGTTAATTGGTTTAATAGGAGTAGCACTTCCATTTATTACTGACTATGCATTTGCTGTACGTTTTAATAGTAAAATGACATTGGTTAACTCTCTGACTATGTTTTTAGCAGGCCTTCTTATATGGTATAAAGGCAATAAGTCAGCACGTTTTTTCATATTAGCCTGGACTGCTTACCTAATGGGTACTTTCATTTTTGCTTTAATGAAATTCAATTACATCGAACAAAATGCATTCACTAAAAATGTTTTAGCCTATGGAGGTGTAATTGAAGTATTATTTCTTTCATTGGCATTGAGTGATAAGTATAAATTATATAAAAGAGAGAAGGAAAGAGCTCAAAGAGAATTATTAGCACAACAGCTTGAAACAAATGCTCAACTAGAAGAAAAGGTTAAAGAAAGAACGTCTGAATTAGAAGATGCGTTATCTGAAATTAATGATAAAAATACTGAGTTGGAGCAGCAAAATGAAGAAATAGCTGCACAAAGAGATATGGTTGAAAAACAGAAAATTGTACTTCAAGAATCAAATGTAAAGATTCAATCAAGCATCAATTATGCAGAAAGAATTCAAACGGCCATGTTACCTTCGGTTTTAGATATCAAGTCGCATTTTCCTAATTCATTTGTCTTCTTTAAACCTAAAGACATTGTAAGTGGTGATTTTTATTGGTCTGCACAGGTAGGGTCAAAAAAGGTGATTGCAGCAGTTGATTGTACAGGACATGGAGTTCCTGGCGCTTTTATGTCCTTAGTGGGTAATAATTTATTGAAAGATATTATAGTAAAATCAAAAATTATTTCACCAGAGGTAATTCTTCAAGCTTTGCATATTCAAATTTCAAAAAATCTTTATGAAGGCGATAATAAGTTAAGAGATGGTATGGATATGAGTTTGGTAGTTTTTGATGAAGCGACAAATGAAGTAGCTTTTGCAGGTGCTAGAAACCCTCTTTTAATACATCAAAATGGAGAACTAAAAGTGATAAAAGGTGATCGAAATTCTATAGGATCAACAAAGCCTGCAGTATCTTTTACAAAACATACTATTAAGGTTGATCAACCAACTTTATTATACCTTTATTCAGATGGATTCCAAGATCAATTTGGAGGACACTTAAATAAAAAGTACGGGTCAAAACAGTTTAGAAATTATCTTGACTCAATTGCAATTCATGACCTTAGCTTGCAAGAACAATTAATACAAAATGAATTCGAAAAGTGGGTAGGTAATGATCAGAATCATCAGAAACAAACAGATGATATTTTAGTGGTTGGTGTTAAATTAGCACCACATTAAAATTAATATCATGACATTATCATATCCTCAAAAAATAGTATGCTTAACAGATGAAGTGACTGAATGGCTTTATATGTTAGGTGAAGAACATAGAATAGTTGGTATTTCAGCTTTTGCTGAAAGGCCAGCTAGAGCAAAGAAAGAAAAACCAATGGTGTGTGGTTTCACTGGTGCAAATTTTAAGAAAATTCTAGCCACAAAACCAGATTTAATCATTGGTTTTTCTGATTTACAGGCTGATATTGCGGCACTTTTAATAAAAGAGGGTATTCCTACTTTGATTACAAATCAGCGATCAATCAAAGAAATTTTAGATACCTTAGCTATGATTTCAAGAATGATTGGAGCAGAGGACAAAGCAACACCTTTGTTAGCAAAAATGTCATCTATTATTGAAGATGCTACTTCTTTTGGGAAGTCTTTAATTCATAACCCAACAGTATATTTTGAAGAATGGGATGATCCTTTGATATCTGGTATTCAATGGGTGTCAGAAATTATAGAATTATGCGGTGGGAGAGATGCTTTTTCAGAAAATGCAAAGGAACAATCTGCTCAAGGAAGAATTATTGAAGATTTTGATGATGTGGTTAAACGAAATCCTGATATTGGTTTGTTTTGTTGGTGTGGTAAAAAATTTAATGAAAATGAAATGTTAAGCCGTAAAAATATTGAGAAAATTAACTTCATCAGATACAAACAATATGAAGAAGTAGACCCTATTTTTATGCTTCAACCAGGTCCAGCAACAATTCTTGAAGGAATACCATTTATGATGAATATTATTAAGAAATGGAGTGTCAAAAACTGATATTTGATAGGTTTTAAGTGCTCAAAAAATGGTATTTTTGTTTATAAGAAAATGAAAAATTAGAATCATGAGTACATTTCCACAACAGGACCCATCTATCTTAAATGATAAAGATCCAGAGTTATTAAGAATACATTCGATTGAAACTTTTGGGACACATGATGGACCTGGAATTCGATTCATTGTCTTTGTACAAGGCTGCCAATTTAGATGTTTATACTGTCATAATCCTGATACTTTTGATGTTAGAGGAGGGAAACATATCAGTCTTGAAGAAATTGAAAAAAGAGTTTTAAGACAACGTCCTTATTTTGGAGATGAAGGGGGGATTACAATATCTGGTGGAGAGCCATTACTACATAGAACCAAATTATTAACCTTATTCAAAAGATTAAAAGCACAAGGTATTCATACTTGTCTAGATTCAAATGGTAGGTTAGTGAATAAAGAAGTAGAAGAACTTTTAGAATATACTGATTTATTGATGTTAGATGTAAAACACATCAATGATGATTGGCATCATAAATTGACCACTGTTTCTAATTCAGCTACATTAAAACTTGCTGAAATGCGAGAGAAACAAGGTAAGCCAATGTGGATTCGTTATGTTTTAGTACCAGGTTGGTCTGATCAGGAGGAATATCTTCATGAATTAGGTCAATTCTTTAAGGATTATAAAACGATAGAAAAAATTGAAATACAACCTTATCACAAGCTTGGCGTACACAAATGGGAGGCTATGGGGCTTGAATATGGACTTCAAGATGTAAATCCTCCGACCAAGGAAGATATTGAAAAAGCAAAAACTATCTTTGAACAATATTTCAAAGAAGTACATGTAAACTAAAAAAAGGTAGTGATTCCTCAATCGAATCACTACCTTTTTTATTGATAGATTTCTTTATACTTCGTAATTATATTTCGGATGGAAACAAAGCCAATATCCTTTAGATCGATCTCTTGAGGAGGTATAAATGTAATATCACTTACGTCATCATTTGGAGATAAATCTTCGAAGTTGGTTACTCTAGCAGTAAAAACAAGGTCTAAAGTGTAGTATTCAATATCTTTGTATGTATAAGTATTGGGGAAACTACAGATGTATTCTAATCTGTCTATATCTAAATTCAATTCCTCTTTTATCTCTCTTCTTCCTGCATCTTCAGCAGTCTCATGCATGTCTACAAAACCTCCAGGAAGATCTAAAGTGCCTTTTTGAGGAGCAAATTTTCTTTTTGTCAATAACAACCTTCCCTCGTCATCAGTAATTAAAATGGCAACTGCAGCTGATGCATTGATATAGAAATCAAATCCACACTCTTCACAAACGAAATGTTTAGTATGAAAAGCAATGTTTGATGATTTACATTTTGGGCAACTTTTAAAATGTTCTTTTACGTGCACTATACAACGAGTTTTAAAGTTCTAAGTGTGGCAATTCCTAGTGAGATGCCAATAAATAAAAAGACGAAGGCAACCCATCCAGGGCTAGCGAGAATTGTAAATAATATTTGAGTATTTTCTCTTTCTAAAGCTATTTGTTGATCAGCTTCCTGCATATTAGGGAGTTTCACATCAGCCAAATGCTTAGACAATTGATCGACAATTTTATTTTGGATAGCACCTTCCAGGCCATATATAATAATACTTTTATCATATTGACGAGCAAGTGTGATAAATTGAGATGTCTCTTCCCAATTAAGCTTTCGGTTATTTTCAGTAGTACTTAACGGTTTTGTATCATTTGCACTGCCAATAAGAATGGTAGAAAAACCTGGCTGATATTCTTTAAACTGCGCTAAAGTAAGGGCAGAAGTTGGTTCATAATAATTGAAGATGGATAGAATTTCTTGGTCATTCACGATATTAAAAACACCAGTGATTTGTTTCCAAGTGTCAACATTTACCTCTCTACTGTCCACTTGATAAGGAGTTACAACACTCGTTAGTGTCAGATTGTCCTTTTGCGTCATGGAGCGTAACCGAGCATAATTTAAATCACCATGTTCTTGAACAGAACCGCTGATTAATCGTTTCAGCATTACTTTACCTACTGAAATAGGTCCGTTATCAACGATTCTAGAATCTGTAGAATAGGGAGAAAGACTTAAAGTCAGAGACTGCCAAGGAAGTTTATTTTTAATGGTCCAATCTCTAAACTTTTCATATCTTTTTAAAACAGTAGCTCCGTTATGAGCATTAGGCCAATAATGTTCACCTTTTGGTAGCAAAAGCCAAGCATGACAAAGAATACCATTATTTTTAAAAATGGTAAGTGCCTCAGCTCTTTCTGCGGAGAAATCTGTAAGGCCAACATATATTTCAGCCTTTAATTCTTTTAGTTTTTTTACAGCCAGTGAATCCTTGGCTATCTCTAATAATTTGAATCCTTGTGCCTCAGTCATAAAATCTATTTTGATAGATTTTTCAGCGTGAAGCACATTGAAAAATATAGGAATCAAGAAAAGTATTATAGTAAGTTTAATTTTTTGCATAAGGGGAGACAAAAAGATTTATAACAACTTACTAATGTTTTTGTTAATGATCAAGGTAATTTACGAATAGTTACATCCAAAACTTGAGCTTGAGCATTTTTTTCAAGCTTATAGTTCTTCCAAAAGAAAGGAGCCATAGCAGCAGCAGCTCCCCAGAAAACTAAACCTTGAATTAGCTGCCCATTCTTGTGTTTGATATTACTATTTCCGTTAGTGTCTAACTCACCTCTGTTTACAGCACCTGATACAAGGAAACCAGTACCAATAAAAGCAAAACCACCGAATAATAATCTTGGAAATGGCCTTACAAATTTGATGACTTCTACTTCAGAAAGAGGGATTTCAGTTCCAGATTTATAAAGTACGAAAGAAGAATCTTTTAATGCATATACTTCATCTTTATATACTGTTTTTTCACCTTTCATCTTAAAAATGATGCGATCTCCTTCGTAAATTTTTTTTCTATTTCTACCATAGTTATCTACAGCAATGAATTTCTGTGCAAATAAAGGGGCAGAAATTACAAAAAGGAATAATAATAATATTGTTTTTTTCATGATTGGTTTAATAGATTATTCAAACATTAGCCATCGAACACCATAAGAGATTCCAAATCCTGGACCCATATATCCTGGAGTTGCCCAATAACCACTAGCTTGATCAAAGGCATTCATAATATCTGCAATTCGAATAAATGCCATTGCTCTTCTCATCTTAAAATTGACAAAGAAATCTATATTAAAATATCCCTCTGTTTCGTAAGCATTTTGTAAATGATATTGCTGAGTGACAGGGTTAAAAGCCATCCCATAGTAAGATGCGATATAACGAGTATCAAAACCCGTATATAAACTGATCATTCCATCTCTAAACTCTTTGAAATAGGCAATTTCATAAGTTAAGAAAAGATCAGGCGTAGGCATGACATCCTGATGTGTATTTTGAGTATAAATGACTTCAGCAGTTTGTTGAAGAACACCTGTGTTAATTTTAAATCTTGTGCCAAATCTACTATAAGTAATAGATTCGTCATATTGTTGAGGCCTAGCAAATTTATCATAATAGATATAATCAGAGATGTTATTCAACTCTCCAAAAATTTCTAAATGCCCCGTTTTTCCTATCGGTACTTGAGGAGCAACGAAAACTTGTTGTCGTGAGGTAGGATTAAGCTCTTGATTCCATGACATAAATATGGATGTAAAGTATTGTGACATGATAGGAGCTAATGTTCTTTCCACAGTAAATCCGCCTTTTAAATATTTTGCATCAACTTGAGCATCGATAATATAAGCATCTTGATTCAACAATTCGAATTCTCCATGTCCAGTTACTGCACCTAAATTTTTCGGCAATAAAAATTCTACATCACCACCAACAAATAATTGATTATCAACTGGAATAGGGACAGAATTGTCACCTGCGATTTGTTGCGCTTTATAATATCTGTAGCGAATAAAACCAGACCAAAAAGTAGGTCCAAGTCTACTTTTTACACCAAATTTATTATCAATATATTGTTCTTCAATACTAACATAAGGTTTGTCATTTTCACCAGTGCCATAATCGTAATCATCAACTATCGGTAAAGTTGAATTTGGATCGTATAAAACGGAATCAGGTAATTGGCTTAAATTAGCGACTGTATAATCGTTGAATTTATCATAGTACAATTTATTGGTGGCAATTGTACCTGTTGTATTACTATATTGATAGCGATATTGATCTCTTGTAAACTCATGGAAAACTTGAAGTTTAGCAGTATCTACAAGTGCATATTGATGGTATAAATGATAATTATAATTCCATTTAAAAGAGGATGCTCCCTCAGGAAAATAATTCGTCAATTGTCCTCTACCAAAACTAAAAAGATCATCCAATGAAGTTTCTTCGTTGACAGATTCAGCCACTGTTATACCTCCAGATTCAGGTCCTTCGTGGAAGTATTGATAATAACTTGCTAAGAGTTTATACTTATTATTTTTTGTCTCGTAACGAGTGTTGATACCAAAACTAGTATGCTGTTGAGCATTATATGAATTACTAATTTTGTCTCTACCTACAATATAAGGCTCTGAATATCTTTGAAATAGAAGTCCAACAGACCAATAGGGATTGATACTATTAGAAATTTTACCACCGATTTTACCTCTATTGTCTTGTCCTACTACACCATTGAAATCAGTTACTGGTACATATGATCTGTAGTATTCCCAAGTATCTAGATCTTGAGCGTATAAGTCAAATGCTGTAACTCCTACAGTTTGACCCAATTCTTTTGTTGGACCTTCCCAAAAACTTCTAAGAGGAGATGCATTATTTCCTAAAGTTTGGTATCTATAGCCATTTTGACCATTAATATCGTATCGTTGAAGATGTAAATAAGATGAATCCATCATGTGCTCTTCAAAATGAATCTTATACCAATCATCTTGATTAATATACCATGTAGTTTGTGGCCCTTTTAGCCAGCTACTATCAGCTTCTAAAGTAACCCCTTCACGGTTTGGTTCTTGTTTAGTATCTCCATCATCTTCCTGAGCAAAAGTAGTGGCAGTAATAAACAGAAAGAATGATATTATTAATAAAAGTTTCTTCAAGGTAGATTTAGATCGTAGATAAAATAATCGAGTTACTTTATTAAGGATTCAAATTTAAATGTAATAAGTGACTTAAGATAGTGTTTCCTCAAAAAAGATAATTTAGACTATGAATATTGACTATTTAAGCCACTCATACATGTCATAATGCTCTTTAGTCATTCCCATTGCTCGATATGTTTTTTGTGCTCTGTCGTTATTTTTTTCAACAAATAGGCGAAGTCCCATCAACTCATCCGATTCATCTACTTCTTTTTTGACAAAGTCATACATACTTTTGAAGATGCCTTTACGTCTATATTCTTCAATAACAAACAAAGAATGTATCCAAATTACATTTCCACATCGCCAATCAGACCATTCATAAAGGTTTAGCATAGAAGCAACACATTTCCCTTCGTCTTCTACTATGACATATCTTCCTAAAGATTGGTTGTCAAAGATATGCTTAACACCTCTTTTTACGGTTTCAAAATCCAATTGATAATCCTCTGTTTCAAGTGCCATTTTCACTTGGAAATCGGCAATTTTGTCAATCAAAGAAGGGTCTTTAGCTATTTTAATTTGATATTTCGACATATTCTTTTTTATTATTATTTTGTTGAATGCCTCCTCCATATTTTTGAGAATAGGCATAGGTGAATTCTGCTCCGTAAAACATCACTTGAACAGAATAAAAGGTCCAAGCCATGATAATGATAATCGGTGAACCAGCACCCCAAGATGAGGTAGTGACATTCATATTGGCTAAATAATAACGTATACCATATTGTCCAAGTAGGAATAGGGCTGTCGTTACAATTCCACCAACAAAAGCATCAGTATATTTTATCTTTACATCAGGAACAAACTTGTAAATCCCTGAGAAAAGTGAAAATGAAATCAATGTAACAGAAGTAAATCGTATGACTCTAATTAGCTCTAAAGAAGAGTAGGGTAACCACTCTTTTAAATAAGATGAAGCAAAACTTATCGACGTATCAATAGCGATCATTAATAGGAATAATATACCTAAACCTATGACCATACTAAACGCGATTAATCGATCTATGATAAGTTGTCTGATTTTACTAATCCTTGGAGGGACTTTCCAAAATCTATTCAAAGCAATTTTAAGGGTGTGAAATGATAATGTTGACGTAAAAAGTAATGTACCAATACTAATTACTGTAGATACTGTATTATCTATTCTTAAAGAAGATAAACTATTAATCATTGATTCCATTTGCCTTGCGACAACATCTCCAGTGATCAATTCTAGTTCCTCTACCATATCTTCCTTTAATTCATTTTCATCAAAAAATTTATTTAATACTGTAAACATTAGGTTCAAAGCGGCAGGTAAGGAAATTATAGTATAATAGGCCAAAGATGCACCATAGATATAAGCATGATCCATGTTAAATTCTTTCCATGCTTCTAATATCAATTGATAAATCTCTACTATTTTCTTTAGAATAATATTTTCCTGCAATATTTTTTTAAACTTACCGATAACTAAAAAATTAAAAAGTAAAAAATGTCTTTAAGTTATTGCTCTAAAATTATTTTTTGGATAAAAAGTCTCTATTCCGACGTAAAAATACAATTCTTGTTTAAATTAGCATTAAAGTTATGAATAATTGTACGATATTCGTTATGACTTTTTAAACTCAATCGGGAAATACACTCTTATGAACAAAATTCTTGTTACCCTTCTCATCTCTATTCTAAGTGCGGGTCTGACTACTGCACAGAATAAGAATACTTATTTAGTGATCGATGCAAATGGTCACTCATCTATGGTGCGAAAAGCCATCTTTACCAATGATAATCAAAAGATAATCTCCGTCTCTGAAGATAAAACACTAAGAGTTTGGGATCTTAAATCAAACTCCCTTGTAAAAACATTATGGGGTGAGCATACAGAAGGTAAAGAAGGAAGATATAATGCATTAGCCATTTCTCCAGATAATAATTTACTTGCCGTTGGTGGATTTTTACAAAACAATGAAATCAGAATTATCAATCTTAATACAGGGAAGCAAATTGGATCTTTATTAGGACACGAAAATGTGATTTCTGATTTAACTTTCTCTGCGGATGGTAATTGGTTAGCTTCTTCAAGTGCTGATAAATCTGTAAAAATATGGTATATCCCAGCTTTAAATGGCGATGAATTTACGGATCAGCCTCATGAGAAATTGACAATTAATGACCACTCTGATGTGGTTTATAACATCGACTTTTCTGATGATGGCAGTAAACTAGTGACATGCTCTTTCGACGGTAGTGTAAAACTATATTCTATGGCTGTGGCAATGAGTAGTGCTAATCTTGCTAAAGTTTGGGAAACAGATCAGAAATTTACAAATGTAGATATTTCTTCAGATAACAAATATGTAGTTGGTGGGCTAACCAGTGGAAAAGTAATCGTTTGGAATACAAATGGTACTGAGGTTGCCACATTAAATGATACGAAAGGATTTATCAGTAGCCTAAGTTTCTCCGCAGATGGGTCTAAACTAATGGTTACAGATGCAAAAGGGAATGTGTTATTTTATAATACTGATATCTGGCTTAAAAATGATAGCTTCAAAGTAAATGATGGTGTAATTACAACGGCTTCTTTTGCAAATCAAACATCAAAATATGCGGTAATTGCTACAGGTTCTGAAGGCCATATAAAAGTATGGGATTTAGAAAATAAAAAAGTAATTCGCGAATTTATTGGTGAAGGCATTTCAAATAAACGTATTGGTCGTAAAGAAGGACTAGATTTTTCTTTATCAGTTACAGAAAAAACAAAACAGCCTTATAATAAATCGTTTGATTTCTCGACGTTGGCTATGACGCTTTCAACTCCTGTGCAAACGGATTATGAAATGCCTGTAATTCAACAGAGTGGTTTATTACTAAAGAAAGCAAGTGCTTACGTTTTAAAAGTAGGAACTGTAGAAATTAAAAATGATAAAAACAGAGACAAAGGTATTAATACCTATTGTTTTACACCTAATACAGATATAATAGTTGGTAGTGGAGCATCACTTAAAATGTATAACAAAGGTGGAGCCTTAATTAAAGAATACAAAGGACACAGTGGTTCTGTTATTACTGCAAATGTTTCTAAGGATGGAAAATATTTAATTTCTTCAAGTACAGATCAAACAACGAAATTATGGAACCTTAAAACAGGTGAACTTTTAGCTTCATTATTTGTTAGTTCAACAAACGATTGGGTTTGTTGGTCACCACAAGGATACTATCATGCGTCTGCAGGTGGTGAAAAATATATCGGATGGTTAAAGAATAATGGAGTAGGAACATTAGCTGATTTTTATCCAGTGAATTTTGCCGAAAAAGAATTTCATAAAAAAGAAATATTAGCTAAAATCATTACTTTGGGTTCATATGCTGAAGCTCAAAAAGTAATGAACTTTGCAACTGTATCATTATCAAACGTTGTCGCTCAGCAACCAAAAATTAAATGGATTTCGCCAACTGTTTCTCAAAAGATAAATAGTATGGGCCAATCAATTAATGTAAAAGCTGAGGTTGAAAGTAAAACTGCTTTGACTTCCTTGAAATTATTGGTGGATGGACGTCCAAGAGCTGTTGAATTAGGATCACCTTCAAATGCAAATGGAAAATTTGTATATGGTATTAATTTAGAGGTACCCGTTGAGAAGAATGAGATCGCTATTCAGATTTTTGCTTCAAATAATGAGACTAAAATTACTTCAGATGCTAGAAAAGTAAAGGTTGGCAATTCAAAAAGTAATAACTTAGATATGGGATTTGATTTAGAAGCAATGTTTAGTTCAGCTGAAAATACAGCTATGAATAAAGCAAATATCTATTTACTTGCCATTGGAGTTTCTCAATATGAAAACCCGGAACTGAACCTCACTTTTGCAGATAATGACGCCAATGCTATTTCAGATATTTATAGTAAGCAAGTTAGCGGTACTGTTTTCAATGAAGTGAATGTAAAGAAATTGACAAATGCAGATGCAAATAAGGCCAATATAGTAGATGGATTTAAATGGTTGTCAGAAAATGCTACCTCTAAAGACCTTGCTATTGTTTTTATAGCTTCTCATGGGTTGAATTATGAAAACAACTTCTATATTATTCCACATGATGTCAAATTAGATGATGTGAAAAATACAGCTGTGAGTTGGTCTGATTGTTCTGATATTATGTCCAATTTACCTTCTCAGGTATTAATGTATGTAGATGCATGTAATTCTGGTCAGTTAGGAAAAGATATTACAAGGTCAGATAATACTGAAAGTATTAGAGAATTAGCATCAGATGAAAATGGTGTTGTGATCATGTCTGGTTCTACAGGTGATGAAAGTTCATTAGAGTCTCCTGCATGGCAACATGGAGCTTTTACAGCTGCATTGATTGATGGCCTAGGAGAAGGTAAAGCAGATTACTCTAGAGATAATATCATTACACTAAGAGAACTTGATTTATTTATCGCAATGAAAGTGGAAGAGTTGACGAAAGGAAAGCAACATCCTACCACTCAAAAACCGAGTACAATTAGTTCGATGACTATTGGAGAAATGATTTCACAATAGTAGTTTAAACATAAGACATACTTTATTTAAAAGCCAAGAGGATCAGTTCTCTTGGCTTTTTTTACCTCTAGATGTTTCAAAAGGTTATTTTATAAAAAGATTTCAAGAATAAATTATCAGTTTAATAAATAAACACAGAATATTCGATCTTGAAAATTAAATTTTAGTGAATAATTGCACTTTTAAAGTTTATTTATAAAAGAAATTGAAAAAGTAATTCGAATTCATGCATTATCACTTCTTTTCGATTGAAATTTTGATAGAAATGGAATTCCTAATTATCAATTCAATCATATTTTTTCTATTCTAATTAGTAAAATTACAATTAAACATTCATTGAATTAAATTAATGATAATTGCACTGAATTGATTTAGTTATTTTTTTACACTTCTTAAAAAAGTATAAAAACGACTTATTTATGTAACCCTGTTCATTTACGGACATTATTTTTTTTCGTTAACAAACCAAGTGTACTAAACTTATTATAATCCAATTATTAAGTCAATCTGTTAACAGATTTACATTTATTTGTAATGGTAAGGAAAAGGCGTTACATCCATTTAAATCAGGTAGTTATGATGATTTGTTAAAAAATTTATATATGTT
Organism: Flammeovirga sp. AWQ4_249; assembly: GCF_056161045.1. Taxonomy (NCBI): domain Bacteria; kingdom Pseudomonadati; phylum Bacteroidota; class Cytophagia; order Cytophagales; family Flammeovirgaceae; genus Flammeovirga; species Flammeovirga sp. AWQ4_249. The sequence continues at coordinate 44,855 of NZ_JBSWYJ010000031.1, read as the reverse complement.
AAAATATTTTTGGTTCAGCTGATCCTTTCTTAGAATTGTAATCGTGATAACAAAGAACATAAACTTAATTTTATCATTAGTAAACCTAATTTTAAGCAGAACTTAATTGAATTAACCCTCTTGTAAAGGACTAAATAATTAAATCATAACTTTTAAATGAATTAAACCTAACAAGAAGCAAAGCAATAAATTTTTTACGGACGCTATCCTCTGGATATTCGTATTCAGTTGATAAAGTCTTTTTTATTATCCAATCAATCAATTATTTACTTAACATGAAGAAAAGATTACTTCAAATTCTCTTTTTGTTCATGGGCTTGACAATTACGTCTTATGCTCAGGAACGTCAAATTGAGGGTGTCGTTTTAGACGGATCTGGTGAAACTTTGCCAGGTGCAACAGTAATGGTAGAAGGCACAACTGTAGGAGCCGTAACAGACTTTAACGGTAGCTTTACTATTCTTGCTCCAGAAAGCGCACAAAACTTAATCGTTAGACTTATCGGTTATAAAACACAAACAGTAGCCATTGGAACTCAAGCTAAATTTGAGTTTGTGATGGTAGAAGATGTTGAACAACTTGAAGAGGTTGTTGTAACAGCTTTAGGTATCGAAAAAGATAAAAAATCATTAGGTTACTCTGTATCAGAAGTAAAAGGTGATGATCTTAAAGGTTCTGATAATGGTGTATTAAATAACTTAAATGGTAAAGTTGCTGGTGTAATTGTAAATACTTCATCAGGAGCCCCAGGTGCATCATCTCGTATCACTATTCGTGGTAACTCATCATTAACGGGTAATAACCAACCTTTATTCGTAATTGACGGAGTACCAGTAGATAACACTTATAACTCAGGTAATACTTCATCAGGTGCAACTGACTTTGGTTCACCAATCAATGATATTAACCCTGACGATATTGAGTCAATGTCAGTTCTTAAAGGACCAAACGCAGCAGCCTTATATGGTTCACGTGCACAAAATGGTGCAATTGTAATTACTACAAAATCAGGTAAAGGTTCTGAAGGTTTAGGTGTTTCATTATCAAACACTACAACTTTCCAAAACCCATTGATTTTACCAAGCTACCAAAATGAGTATGGTCAAGGTCTTAACGGACAATTCTCATACGTAAATGGTGCTGGTGGAGGTACTTACGATAACATGGATGAATCTTGGGGTCCTAAATTAGATGCTGGATTGATGATTCCTCAATTCAACTCAAATGGTGCTCCTGCTCCTTGGGTATCTAACCCAAATAACGTTGAAGATTTCTTTGAAACTGGTCACGTTTCTACAACAAACTTATCAGTTCAAAATGCTACAGACAAGTCAAATGTACGTTTCTCTATGATGTACTCTGATCAAGAAGGTATGGTACCTAACACTGGTTTAGAGAACTACTCAGCGTCATTAAACTTTGGTCATAAAATCACTGACAAGTTACAATTAGATTCTAAGATTACTTACTCTAGAAGACAATCAGATAACTTGCCTCAACAAGGTTACGGTGAAAACAACGTAATGCAACAATTTGTATGGTTTGGTCGTCAAGTAGATATCAATGCATTAAAAGATTACAAACTACCTGATGGTACTCCATTTAACTGGAACTATAACTACCATGATAACCCATACTGGATCTTAAATGAGAATACTAACTCACAATTAAGAGATCGTATCAATGGTTATGCTTCATTAAAATGGAACATTACTGATTACTTGAACTTCAAGATTAAAGGTGGTACAGATTTATATACTGAAAACCGTCTTTCTAAGTCAGCAATGTACTCAATCAATGACCCTGATGGTGGATTTACTGAAGAAAATTACTTCGTAAATGAGTCTAACTTTGACTTCTTATTCTCATTCTCAAAAGACTTCGGTACTGACTGGAATGTGAATGCAAACTTCGGTGGTAACAACATGTACAGAGTATACAAAACAAGTTCAATGACTGCTTTTGGTTTAGCTACTCCTGGTGTTTACACTCCTGCAAACGCAGCTGGTCAAGTTGACTCGAACTCTTACTTCGAAGAGCAAATCATTAACTCATTATATGGTACTGCTTCAGTAGGGTATAAGGATTTCTTATTCGCAGATGTTTCATTACGTAATGACTGGTCTTCTACTTTACCTGAAGAGAACAACTCATTCATGTATCCATCATTCAACTTATCATATGTATTTACAGAGCATATGGATATGCCAACTTGGATCTCAACTGGTAAGCTTAGAGGTGGATGGGCTGCAGTAGGTAACTACGCTGATCCTTACTCTTTACAAAACGTTTATAGAAACGGTTTAGCTTACGGTGGCTACCCAATGTTCAAATATGAAACAGTTGAAGCTAACCCTGACTTAAAACCTGAGTCTACTCAATCATGGGAATTTGGTTTAGATATGGGCTTCTTCAATAACCGTTTAGGATTTGAAGCTACATACTATGAAAAGTCAACTTACGATCAAATCGTACCTGCTGACGTTTCTGCAACAACAGGTTACCAACAAACATTTATCAATGCTGGTCAAATTGACAACAAAGGTTTTGAATTAATGGTGTTTGCAACTCCAGTTCAAACGGATGATTTAACTTGGGATGTGTCATTCAACTTCTCGAAAAACAAAAACGAAGTTGTTGAATTAGCTGAAGGTATTGATTCTTTCGAATTAGGAAACTATTGGGGATTACAAACTTTAGCTGTAGAAGGTGAAGAATTAGGTACTTTCTATGGTATCGCTTACCAAAGAGATGAGAATGGTAACGTAATGGTTGATGAATCAGGTTACCCAATGAGAACAGATTCTCCAGAAAAATTAGGTTCAATTAACCCTGATTGGAGAGGTGGTATCCGTAACTCAATCTCTTACAAAAACTTCACATTATCTGCATTGATTGACATCTCAATGGGTGGTGAAATCTTCTCAGTAACAAATATGTTCGGTGAATACGCAGGTGTTCTTGATGTAACTGGTGAAAACCGTGAAGCAGGTAGAATTACTCCAGGTGTAGGTGTTGATGGTCAACCAAACAACATTGTAGTTCCTACACAAAACTACTACCAAACACTTTATGGTATCCACGAAGAGTATATCTATGATGCATCTTACGTGAAATTAGCTGAGTTATCAATTGCTTATAATATTCCTTCTACTTTAACGAAGAAATATGGTATCAAAGGTATGAGTGTTGCATTCGTTGGAAACAACCTTTGGATGATTCATTCAAATGCTCCTAACATTGATCCTCAAGCTGGTTTCGGTGCTGGTCTTAGTGGTCAAGGATTCGAATTTGGTCAGTTACCATCGCCAAGAAGCTATGGTTTCGATATCAAAATGAAATTCTAATCATACCTTTTTTAAATAATATAGATAGTGGAAGGTGCATTCCTTCCACCTAATTAATACCTAAATAAGAATGAAAAAATTATTAATATATGCCGCTTCATTAATGGTTTCTTTAGGAACAACATCTTGTTTCAAAGACTTTGATGAAATGCAAGTTAACCCTAACTACCCAACAGAAGTAGATCCTGGTTACCTATTTGCTAACGCTACTTTCTCAAGAGTAGGTGGTACTTACGGTGTTCAAGCTGAGGATTTCAATATGACAGCTTCAGGTTTATGGGCACAGCAATACTCAAAAATCCAATATGTTGATGAAGATTGGTATGAGTATAGAAGTAATGCTGTTGATGCATACTGGAAGTTTATGTACTCTGGTAGCCAAACTTCAGGTACAGCTTCTTTATATGATTTAGAGTTAGCACTAAAAACAGTTCGTGACCAAAAAGCTTTCAACTTAGAGCAAGGAAACGACATCAAAAATGATGAAGCATTTGAAGGTGCTATCTTAGTTATGAGAAGTTACTTATTCTCAGTAATTACAGATATGTGGGGTGATGTACCTTATTCTGAAGCTTTCAAAACAAAAGCTTTAGGGTTTGAAAACACAATCACTCAACCTAAATATGACGCTCAAGAAGACATTTATGTTGACTTGTTAGCACAATTGGAAGAAGCAAATACTTTATTAAGTCATGGTGGTACTGTTGATGGTGCAGCAGACGTAATCTATGGTGGTAATGCTTCTAATTGGAGAAAATTTGCAAACTCTTTAAGAGCAAGATTATTAATTCACTTATCAAAAGCTACTACAACTATTGATGTTCAAGGTGGATTAAATGATATTTTCTCTAACCCAGCTGATTATCCTATATTTACTTCGAATGAGGATGATGCAATGTTGGTATACCCAGGTTCTCAACCTTACGAACACCCATTCTTTGAGAATTACGTTCGTGATAAGAGAGATGACCACGCGATTTCATTAACGATAATGGATTTATTAAAAAATAATAATGACTCTCGTATGTTCGTGTATTCAACTCCAACACCAAAGTCAATTGCCATTTATAATGATCAAGCTGATGATGCAAAAGATCCTTCAGTATTAAAATGGACAGGTCAAGAGAACGGTGTACCTAAAGATGAGAACTTCCAATTATCTGAGCGTTCAAGAATCGGTGTACTTTACAGAGCAACTGCTAATGGTGTATCAGATATCATGTCTTACTCGGAGCTTAAGTTTATTGAAGCACAATATCACTTAATGACAGGTAACCAAGGAGGAGCAGATATGGCATTCCAAGAAGGTGTTAGAGCATCATTCTATAAACAATATGGTTTAATGGAAAGCTATGGTATTAATGCTGCAACTTTTGTAAACCAAAATGTTCAGAAGACTATTAACTTAGAAGAAGTAGTAGGATTTGATGGAAATGCAACATCAATTTCAACAGCAAATGTAGAAGATCATTTAGCTTTATTATTTGCTAAAATTGGTACTACAGCAACTGAACAAAATGTTTCTGAACAAAAGTTCTTAGCAATCTTCTCAAACGGTCCTGAGGCATTCAATGAAGTTAGAAGAACTGGTTACCCTACTTTAGATAAAGTAAGAGGTGGTACTCGTTACCAAGATCAGTATGTTAAACCTTATGGAATGACTTATAGATTCCCTTATGTAACTTCAGAGTTCTCAACTAACTCTGATAACTTGAGCAAAGTGAATGGAAATATCCAAGGTACTATGTGGGGTGAAAAAGTATGGTGGGCAACTAACTCTCCAGACGTAAAATAATTGATAATTAATCTTGGGGAATATCTTATGATAATTCCCCAAGAATAGAAGATATAATACAATGAAAAAAATCTTAGGTTTAGCATTAATTGCAGGTTTATTCTTTTCATGTTCTGAAGATAATGAAGTATCAGCTCCTGCAAACTATGATGGATTTTATCAGTGGCAAACATACAATGAAACAACTGATGAAGTAGTTCCTAGAGAAGAGTTATTAGTAGAAGGTGAGTCTGCAGTCTTAAAAATCTATACTTTATTAGATGATAATGGACTAGATGAAGATTACACTACTAAACTTTATGTTCAAGAAACTAGAACAGGAAAAGTGATGTTATCAGTGGAAAATGAACTAGTAGTTCAGTTTGATGATGTATGTTCAGGAGGTGGAGAGCCCGTAGCACAGGTTTACGGTAGATCTTTCTTTGCAACTGATATGTCAAGAACTGTTACTATTGAAACTTTCACTAAAGATGATTGTTCTGAAGCACTACCACAGTAATTTCTAATAAATCTCGAAAAAGTCATTCTAATTTAATTGGAATGACTTTTTTATTAATTAATTTTTTTAATTACAGCAATCTTAAACTCAACTCTTCTATTTTTTTCTCTTCCTTCAGGTGTTTCGTTTGATGCAACAGGTTCTTTTTCACCTTTTCCTAAAACAGTCAATCGATTAGGGTTAATTCCTTTTTTTACTAAATAATCTTTTACAGTTTGTGCTCTTTTTTCACTTAGCCAAAGATTATATTTTTCTTCTCCTTGTGTATCTGTAAAACCAGTAATACTCACCTTTTCGATATTAGTTTCTTTTTGTAATAAGTTGACGATTCTATCTAACTCATTAAATGAAGTTTTTTCAAGATAACTACTATTCGTTTTATAAAATAAATTTTTGAGAACTAGAGTAGCTGTTTCTTCTAAAGGAACAAGAAGTAAATTTTGAATGACTTTCATCTTTTCTTTACTATTTGATAAATCAATATGTTCACTTTGAGAAAGATATCCATCTGCTTGAGCTAAAAATGAATAAGATTTTCCTAATGGCAGTGTGATATAATAATTACCAGTACCCTTATTTGAGAATACTGTCCCTACTTCTTTTTGATTAGCTAAATCAGTATATACAATCTTTGCGTTTAAAGGCTCCTTTGTTTCTTTATTGACAACCTTACCTGAAATTAATGCAATTGGTTCTGGAGGTAAAAGGATAGGAAGTTTTACACTGAAAATATCAAAATCACCACGATCAGTTTTTCTAGAGAAAAAGCCTATATCACCAGTTATTGGTATACATAAATCTTTTTCATCACTTTTGGAATTTATCATTGGTCCTAAATTTTCTGGTTTTGACCAATTTTCCCATGTATCATCTACTCTTCTAGAAGCAAACAAGTCACTGCCTCCAAAACCACCATGTCCTGTAGAAGCAAAGTATAAAGTTTTTTCATCACTAGATAAAAATGGTGCAGACTCTTTTCCTAAGGTATTAATACTATTTCCAATATTTTTGGGCTCACTCCAATGTCCTTCAGTATCTTTGAAACTGATGAAAATATTAGAAGTATTTTCTTCTCTATGATCTGTTAATGACATCAACATAACCTTTCTACTATTAGAAAGGAAGAAATCAGATTTCTGTTTTAATAACTGAAAATTAGGAATAATAATCTGTTCTTGTTCGATCCAAGTAGAGTCAGATAATTCTAACGTTGAAAGATGAAATTCAGATCCTTCGCCATCAATAACAGATAAAGCGGAGATACCATCTGGACTTAATGCCGTGATATATTGACTAGAAAAATTAATAGAGGAATCTATTAATACTGAAGATGCATTCCAATTTTCTTGGTCGTCCATATATGCCTCAAAAAGTTTAGGTTGACCATTTATACTTCTTGTAAATAATAATTTTTGTCCTTTAATATCCAGCGTTGGAGCGAGCTCATCATCTTCGGTATTCAAAGTTGAACTCAACTGATGTGTTAACACAGTTGGTGCAATTAAATCACTTATTTCGGGTAAAATTGAAATAGTTTTAGAAGTGCTACTCACACCGATTGCATCTATCCCCACTTGTCTGATAGAAGATTTTCCTTGTAATCTTATACGTATTGCTTGTATTCCTATGGATGATTTTTTGATGAAAAAATTAGAAATAGTTCCTCCATCTTTCAAATAAGAAGGTACTTGATCATAAACCACTTTTTCTGTACCATTTTCTGCAATCACTGTAATCTCTTGGATTCCATTATGATAAAAAGCTTCGGCTATAATGATCTGATTTACATTGGGTATTGGTAGTGCAAACCCAACCGTAATTTCTGCAAATTCATCTTCGTTGGGAAGCCATGCTAACGGATTCTTAGTGCTATTATTAGGGACATTAGGTCTTCCTAAAGTTTGTGTCGCACCAAAAGCAGCCTCACTATATTGTGAAGAATATTGTAGTACTGTATCTGCCCAATAAATGGTTTGTGAAGTTGCTGTATTGTGTATTACAGAAGTGAACAGTAGGGATAAAAATATATATATTGTAGTTCGATTATAAGCTATCATAGTATTACAATAATACAACAATATTAAAAAAATCACTACTTAATTTTTCTTGAAAACAACCTTAAAACATCAAATATCAATCAGTAATGGTTAATGAATTCTATTATATCAAGATAAATTAAGATATTATTTCAGGATTACTGTTTCTTTTTTCATTTACCCTTTACCTTTGCAGTCGAAAACATTTAAACACCAGAATGAGTAATTCAAAAAGAATTTATTTAGTCAGACATGGTCAGACTGCATACAATACAAAAAGAATTGTACAAGGAAGAAAAATTGACGCAGATCTTAACGAAACAGGGCAGAAACAAGCAGCTTTACTGTATGATGCGTACAAAAAATTTCCTTTTGACAAATTGTATGTTACTTCATTGAAAAGAACACATCAAACAGCAAAAGGCTTTATTGATGCAGGCTTGAATTATGAAATCATGCCTGAGTTTGATGAAATGAATTATGGTGATTATGAAGGTAATTCTATCGATGATTTTAAAGTAGATGGAAAAACTGTTCAAGATATCTCAGACGAGTGGGAGAAAGGAAATTTTGAAGTATATCCAAAAAATGGCGAAGAGCTAATGGATGTATTGAGAAGAGAAGCGGAAGGGTTAGAGAAAATCATGGAAAACGAAAATGAACGTAATGTGATGATATGTATGCATAGCCGTTCGATTCGTATTTTCTTATGTCTTCTATTAGACATGGATTTTGATCAAATGAAACGTTTTGCTCCAAAAAATACTGGTGTAACTACTTTGGAGTACAATGAATATACAGGAGAGTTTAAACTAATAGAGTTCAACAATGTTGATCACTTAGGAGGCGATCCAGAATTAACTTTCTTACCAACAAAGCCTGGACAAGAGGAAGTAAAAGTAGAAGAAGATGATGAGCTTGGTTTTAGAAAGTTTAAACTAAACAAACAGCTTTACAACGCTTGTGATGATCAAGGGTATAAAAAGCCTACGCCAATTCAGGAAAAAGCAATTCCATTAGTCTTATCAGGACATGATTTATTTGGTATCGCCCAAACAGGTACAGGTAAAACAGCTGCCTACCTTCTTCCTTTATTGTTTAAGGCTAAATATGCGCAAGGAAATGATCCTAGAGTTTTAATTTTAGTACCGACTCGTGAATTAGCGATTCAAGTAGGTAAAGAGGTGGAAAAACTTGGTAAATATACAGGACTTCGTCATGCTGTAGTGTATGGTGGTATTGGACCAAAAACACAGATAGAAGAAGTCGAAAAAGGTATTGATATATTAATTGGTACGCCAGGTAGAGTAATGGACATCTACTCGAGAGGAAAATTAAAAACAAAACAGATCAAATATATGGTCTTGGATGAAGCAGACCGTATCATGGATATGGGATTCATGCCTCAAATCCGCCAAATGTTAGAGATTATTCCTCGTAAACGTCAAAATTTACTATTCTCAGCTACTATGCCTGATATTGTGGTTCGTTTGAGTGAAGAATTCTTAGAATTCCCATCAAGAGTTGAAATTACTCCTCAATCAACAACAGCTGAAATGGTAGATCAATATGTATATGAATTACCTAACTTCAGAACAAAGCTGAACCTATTAGAATACCTATTGAATGAAGATGATGAACTCTCTAGAATCATTGTTTTCTGTAAGAAAAAAGATCATGCTAATGGAATCTTCAAATACTTAGAAAGAAAAGTAGAAGGAGATATTCGAGTGGTTCATGCTAATAAAGGTCAAAATGCTCGTATCAATAGTATTGAGGCTTTTAAAGAAGGAAATATTAGAGTATTGGTAGCAACAGATGTTGCAGCACGTGGTTTGGATGTTAGTATGGTCTCTCACGTGATCAACTTTGATGTGCCAGTGATGTATGAAGACTATGTACACCGTGTAGGTAGAACAGGTCGTGCCAATAATGAAGGAACAGCATTAACTTTCTGTAATCCATCAGAAAAGTATCACCTAAGAAAGATTGAGAAGTTAATTCAAAAGGAAATACCAGAATTAGATTTACCATTGGATATCGAAATTGCTGAAACGTCTAAAGAAGAAGCAAAAGAAATGGCAATGGAAATTGATATTCAAAAAAGGAAAGAAGATCCAACTTTCCAAGGAGCATTCCATGAAAAGAAAAAGAATAAAGATAAAGTGGATAAGAAACGTCGTTTGAAAAACAAAGCTTCTATCGACAAACAAAGAGCAAGTGGTAAGGTTAGTGCCTACATTGGTTCTGGAAAAAAGAAAAAATAGTAAAAAAGCCAACTCAGTAATGGGTTGGCTTTTTTATATTCCATTGAATCTTATTGTGTTGTTGATTATTTTTTACTTACAAAATACATTTCTATATTTAGAAAATACTAAGCTAATAATGAACAACATGTTAAAAAATTATTGTATCTGTCTTCTACTATTATTTATTACTGTTCAAAATTCTTTTGGTCAAGAGAAGTGTGATTGTCTTTCAGCTTTAGATGAAATATCCGAACATATTAAGAATGCTAAAAGCTATAAAGTTCAAATTAAGAAAGGAAAGAAAACGGAAGAATTTGATCAATGGAAGTTGAAAATTGAAGAAGAAATTATGAAGGATTCGATGATTCATTTTTTCTGTCAAGCCTACCTACAGAAATATATATCCTTCATCAGTGATACTCATAATCAAATTTATAAAATCCCAGAAAATATTGATCAAGCAGTTCCTGATTATCATAAACAGGTAGACCCAAATAGAAATTATCAAGATGGTATTTCGGGTAAGTACTATGCAGGGAAATATGAAGTCTCAGTCATACCTCAAGAAAATGAAATATGGTATGGAGTCCTCTTAAATGAAGATTTAAAACATTGGAAAAAAGGTAAAATTAGATTTATCTTAAAAAGAAAAGAAGATCAGAAATTTGAAATGTTTGAATACTTTTCGAATGGTTTTTTAATGTATTATAATGAGGTAGAAATAATTGAAGGTCGAATTTCTAAGACCTATTGGAATAAAGACAATAAATTAAACTTTATAACATCATACGACAGTAATTTTGTATTCAAAAATATAAATCGGAATATAGATTATATAGGAATTAAGACTTTAAGAAGATATACAAAAGAAATCCAAGAAGGTAATTCATTTTATGATTACTATTTACCTAAATTATTAAAGGATGTTTTAATTGTAGATCTTAGAAACAATGGAGGAGGATCACCAAAACAAGCAGAAAGACTCCTCGCAGCAATTAAGGATAATCAGACAATAAAAAAGATTTTTGTGCTTATTAATTTTAAAACAGGAAGTGCTGCAGAACTAACGACATTGGAATTATTGAAAGATGATAGAACAGTTGTGGTAGGGGAAAATTCTAAAGGGATGCTAGCTTATAGTTATGGAAATGCAAGTTATTCAGCAATAACAAAATGTGGTGAATATCAGATGAGTTTTACTGTTAATACAACAAAAAAGGAATATTTGCCTTTAGAAAATAAAGGGATCACACCAGACCTAAAACTTGATAATCAAGAGGATTGGATAGAACAATTAAAGCACTATTTACAAAAAGAATATGATCTCTAAACTAATACGTTATCTTGTTATTTTGACGACCTGTTTTGTTTGTTTTTTTATTACTGACAAAAGATACAAATGAAACGTTTGGTGGAGTTGTCGAACTAATAAGTGTTTTGATGATTACTATTGTATTACAATCAATTTTTTATTTACCTACATTTATAAAATGGAAATGGAGACTTATAATTCCAATAGTAATGAATTTCATGATGATAATCATTTTCTATAATTCTAAGGATTCAATTCAGGAGTTATCTTTTATAATATCAAGAAATTATACACTTTTAGCTTGTGTCAATTTTGTTATCTGTTTTTTCTATGATAAAAAGAGTAAAATTGATGCTTAAAATGAATTACTCTTCTGTACCCCAAGTCAAAGCTTTTCTTAGATCAGAAAAGTATTGAATTGTCAATTCATCTGATTTCGCTTGATTTTCATCAAATGTTTGCTCAATAGATAAATCACGGACAAGATCTCCACTAAGACAAAATGCAATTTTCTTAATACCTGAATTAATATAAATTGGAATGATAATATCATCGTGCCATTCTTGAACAGAGATGTTCATCACAAAATGATAAGCACGAGTATCTACAATGAAAGCTTTAACATCATGTTCGACTCCGTCAGTTTCAACAAGTTTAGCAAAAGAAGAGATGTGTTCTTTGAATAATTCATCATCCATATCTTTTCCAGCATCTTTCCATATAATCAAGAAAACTTTTTCGATACGATAAACAGACCAGAAATCAGTAGTTAGTAATTCTGTATTTAATAAATCAATAGAATTGTCCATAATAAGTAATAGTAGTGTAAGGGTGTCTGTTATATAATTTGACAAAGAGTTGTCAAAATTCCAAATTAAAATTTCAAATAAGTAACCTTTAAGTATTTTGACTACATAAATTATCACTACTTCAACATTAAAATTGTAGAATATAGACTTTCATTTGTAATATGTTATAATCTTCTATAGAGGAAGTGAATATAAAACTTCATTTTTATTAAAATGTTCTCTAATTCTATTGGCACTTGAGTAATATTTTTGCATAATTGTAATCATGTTATTAACAGCATTTTTTTCAACATACCTTATAGAATTATGGCAAGATTTAAATACATATCTGAATTCGAATTTAAGGCACCTTTACATAAGTTATATCCTTATTTTATAACACCAAATCAACTAAAAGATTGGTTTGCAGATAAGGTTACAGAAAATGTCGAAAACAAGACCATGACTTTTGTATGGGGAGTTGAAGAAAAAACAGGTAAAATAGCTGTTAGAAGACAAAACCAACATGTGAAATACATTTTTGAGAAAGAAGAAGACCAAAAGTCTGCTTACTTGGATTTCAAATTTGAATTTAGTGAATTAGCTCAATCTACATTTGTAACCGTTACTGATTATTCGGACATGGATGATATGGATGAATTGAAAGAGCTTTGGGAGGAATTCTTCGGAAGATTACGTGAGATTGTGGGTGGTTAAAATAATGGACGATGTCGTACGAATACTCAGCGAAGTATATAAAACAGCTTTCTAGGGCTGTTGATCAGAAGGAAGATGCATACCTTATCAATGAGTTTGAGGATATGCACTCGGCAGATATCTCTGCAATTATGGAGGGGCTTTCGGCAGAAGATTGTAAATACATTCTTGAGTTGTTGGACCCGGAAGTGGGTGCTGATGTAATCAGTGACTTGGAAGATGATATTCGTAAGAACTTTATGACCCTTTTTGAGGCTGAAGAATTATCTAAATATATGGATAATACAGACTCAGATGATGCTGCAGATACTTTAAATGAGTTGCCAGTAAAGAAAAGGGAAGAGGTAATTGCTAATATGAAGGATCAGGAAAAAGTCCTTTATATCGTAGATCTTTTGCATTACGAAGAAGATTGTGCAGGTGGTCTGATGGCCAAAGAATTGGTAAAAGTAAATATCAATTGGAATGTACATCAATGTATCGAAGAGGTTAGAAGACAAGCCAAAAAAGTAGATAAAGTATATACTGTTTATGTAGTGGATGATCATGATATTCTTCTAGGAAGGATATCTATGAAAAGATTATTGATTACAGACGAAGAGGTGAAGGTGGCTGATCTTTATGAACCTGAAATCGCAAAAGTTCATTCTTACCAAGACGAAGAAGAAGTCGCTGAATTGATGCAACACTATGATTTGGAAGTTATTCCTGTAGTGAATGTACAAGGTCGTTTGATTGGTCGAATTACAATTGATGATGTGGTCGATGTCATTACTGAACAGGCAGAAAAAGATCAACAAGCCATGTCAGGTATCTCAGAAGATATCGAAGAACGCGATAGTTTGATTGCCATGGCAAGAGCACGTTTACCTTGGTTGATCGTCGGAATGTCTGGAGGTTTACTAGGTGCAAATTTCTTAGGTGGCTTTGAAGATGAATTAAGATTAGTACCTGCAATGGCCTTCTTTATTCCATTGATAACTGCAACTGGAGGAAATGTAGGAATTCAATCTTCTACAATTGTAGTTCAATCATTAGCAAGTGGAGGTTTTCAAGGATCTGTTTTTGATAGATATTTTAGAGTGTTGTTAGTCGCATTATTAAATGGTATTACACTTGCTCTTTTAGTATATGGTTTCAATTTTTTATTCGTAGATCATAATCTGGCTATTGTTGTTTCAGTAGCATTATTTAGTGTAATTATGATTGCCTCCTTTATGGGAACCATTACACCAATAGTTTTAGATAAGTTTGGGATCAATCCAGCTTTAGCCTCCGGGCCATTTATTACCACTTGTAATGATTTAATTGGGCTTGGAGTATACTTTACAGTAGCAAAAATGCTTTTACATAGTTAAATTTGCAAAATGTCAGAAAATAAAAGAACAGAGATAGGCGAACTTGGTGAGTTTGCCTTAATTGATAAAATTAGCCAAGGTATAGAAATCAAACAAAAAACAACAGTAAAAGGTATTGGAGACGATGCTGCTGTATTTGATTATGGTGGAGATGACTATACTGTTTTATCAACAGATTTATTATTAGAAGGAATTCATTTTGATTTATCTTTCATGCCTTTACAGCATTTAGGATATAAAGCCATTGCTGTTAATGTATCTGATGTTGCGGCAATGAATGCAATTCCAGAACAAGTGACAGTTAGTATTGCAGTAACAAATCGTTTCTCAGTGGAAGCAATTGAAATGATTTATGAAGGCATAAAAGCAGCTTGTAAAAATTACAATGTTGACCTTGTGGGTGGTGATACTACTTCATCGCGCCAAGGATTATGTATTTCAGTAACTGCTGTAGGTAGAGTTAAGAAAGATAAAATTGCTTACCGTTCAGGTGCTAAAAAAGGAGATATTCTTTGTGTATCTGGAGACCTAGGTGGAGCATATATGGGCCTTCAAGTATTACTTCGTGAAAAGAAAGTATTTGAAGCAGATCCATCAATGCAACCTAAATTAGATGATTATCAATACATCGTTGGCAGACAATTAAGGCCTGAGGCTAGAACAGATTTGATTCATGAATTTAATGAATTAGGAATTGTACCTACTTCTATGATGGATATTTCTGATGGTTTAGCTTCTGAGGTATTGCATATCTGTAAAGAATCAAAAGTGGGAGCAGTAGTTTATGAAGATAAATTACCAGTTGATCATCAAACTTTTGATATTTGTCACGAATTCAAAATTCCTTCAAAAACACCTGCGTTAAATGGTGGTGAGGATTATGAATTATTGTTTACAATCAAGCAGGAGGATTTTCCTAAGTTAGAGAAACACGCTAGTGTATTCTTTATTGGGTACATTGATGAGGCTGAAAATGGTGCTCGTCTTTTCACTGAAGGTGAACAAACTCTTCCACTTACTGCACAAGGTTGGAAACATTTCTAGATTAATATATAAATATGGCAGGACATAGTAAATGGGCCAATATTAAGCATAGAAAGGGTGCCCAAGATGCAAAACGTAATAAACTTTTTACAAAATTAGGTAGAGAGGTAACAGTTGCTGCTAAAGAAGGTGGTATTGATCCTGATATGAACCCTAGACTCCGATTAGCCATTCAAAACGCGAAAGGTGCGAATATGCCAAAAGATACAATCGAAAGAGCGATCAAAAAAGTGGCAGGGGGTGAAGATGTAACTTACGAGGAATTAACGTATGAAGGTTACTCACCAGGAGGTATCGCTATCTATGTAGAATGTTCTACTGATAACACGCGTAGAACAGTTCAACAAGTGAAAAGCTATTTTGCCAAATTGGGTGGTTCTCTTGCAAAAAATGGTTCATTAGAGTTCTTATTTGACCGAAAAGGTGTTTTTGTCATTAATCAATCTGATGAAATTGATGTAGAAGAATTAGAATTGGAGTTGATTGATGCAGGCGCTGAAGATTTTGAGGTCAATGATGATTTTATTACTATTTTTAGTCAAATGGAAGATTTTGGAACTGTCAATAAAAAATTGGAAGAATTAAATGTTGACGTTTCAAGTGCTAATCTTCAAAGGATTCCTCACGCTACAAAAACAGTGGACGATGAAACATTAGAAACGGTTATGAAGCTAATTGATCGCCTTGAAGATGATGATGATGTCCAAAATGTATTCCATGATCTTGAAGTAACAGATGACCAAGCTGAGAAGTTATAATTAGCTCATTTCATACATAAAGCAAGAAATCCTTTTGTGTTTTTACATGAAAGGATTTTTTTATTTGATTTTTTCTGGAAGATTATTACTTTATTGATCATCAATCTATCCATCTAACTTTCATTGTTTTGACTTTTACTAGAGAATTAAAATATATATCGGCTTATTTGATTCCATTATGTTGTGGAATAGGTCTCTATTTTGGAGGTGTTTATTCATGGCTGACCGTTTTCTTTTGTTTTGTTCTTACTCCATTTCTTGATATAGTCTTACCAAAAAATGAGGAAGTTTCAGAATCTAATAATAAAGTTTATTCAAAACTATACGATTGGTTTTTATATTTTAATCTCATTTGGGTTTATGGATTACTAATCTACGCTTGTTTTCAATGGCAAAACATGGAATATACTACTTATGAAAAAGTAGGTTTAATATTAAGCTTGGGGCTAGTCTTTGGGACTTCAGGAATTAATGTAGCTCATGAATTAGGACATAGAAATAAAAAATCAGAACAGTTAATGGCTCAATTACTTCTTATGCCTAGTTTTTATATGCATTTCTTTATCGAACATAATCGAGGACATCATTATAACGTTGCAACACCATTGGATCCTGCAACCGCTCAAAAAGGAGAGTGGCTTTACAAATTTTGGTGGAAAAGCGTCATTTATTCCTATTTGGATGCATGGAAGATTCAAAAAAAGCTACTCAAAGAAAAACGTTTTTTCTCATTAGAAAATAAGATGTTGATCTATCAATTCACCTATTATTTCTATCTCACAGTACTTTCTTTTTATTTTAACTTACATGTAGTAGGTTTTGCTATCGCAGCAGGTTTAGTTGGAATATTATTGCTAGAGACGATCAATTATGTTGAACATTATGGTTTACAAAGAAAATTATTGCCTAATGGAAAATATGAAAGAGTACAATTGCACCATTCATGGAATGCAAATTATACTTTTGGAAGAATAATCTTATTTGAGTTAACAAGACATTCAGATCACCATTTTAAAGCAGCTAAAAAATATCATACGTTAGATCATCAAGAGAAGGCACCAGAATTACCTTTTGGTTATCCAGCAGCCATACTTTGTTCACTCGTTCCTTGGCTTTGGTTTAAAGTGATGGATAAAAGATTGTAATTAAAAGAGAAACAAAAAAGCACTTAATTTTTGAAACCAAGTGCTTTTTTGTTATTAATATTTTTATGAATTATTCTGATTCTTCAGAACCATTTTTTTCATCTTTATTGACATGAATTTTACCTAAATCGATTTCTTCATCTTCATCTTCAAAATAGAAGTAATCCATTCCCTCAATGATTGGATGCATATCTTCTTTATTTGTATCAAAAGTATAAAGTAAACAAGGTAATAATGTCAAGTTGGTCGTCATGGCCACGATTAATGTAACTGAAGTTAGGAGACCTAAGGCTTGTGTTGCACCAAAAGTAGAACCCATAAAAATGGCAAAACCAAAGAATAAAACAATTGAAGTATATAACATACTAGACCCTGTTTCTCTTAAAGCCATAATCACTGCTTTCTTCATATTATAGTTATGAAGGACGATCTCTTGTCTATATTTTGCCAAGAAGTGAATACTATCATCAACAGAAATACCAAATGCAATACTAAAGACAATAGCAGTACTCGGTTTCAGAGGGATTCCCAAGAAGCCCATTAAACCTAACGTAAACAATAATGGAATTACGTTTGGAATCAATGAAATAATAATGATTCTCAAGTTGCCAAACAAAGTACCCATGATGATTGCAATCAAAATAAAGGCAATCAACATACTTGATTTTAAGTTTTTGATCAAGAAATCATTACCCTTAATGAAAATAAGAGTAGATCCAGTAACCATTGTCTTTAAATCAGTTCCTTCAACAATCTGAGCTAATTTAGGACGAATTACACTATCAACCATGTAATCCATTCTTACAGATCCAATATCCGCCATACTAGAAGAAACTCTGATATATCTACCAGTAGAATCAATCATTGCATCACTTAAGCTAGATTGTGCTCCATCAGCACTATTTCTCAAATACTTCATGATAAACGACATTTCACTTCGGTTAGGAAGTTTGAAATACGTAGAATCACCACCATGAAAAGCTTGATTACCTGCTTTCAAGAAAGTATTTATTGAAATAGGAGGGGAAACTTCTTTTAATGAACCAACAAATTGTTCAATCTCTTCGACCTTATCTAGGTTACCACTCTTCATGTAACCTTTTTTACGACCTGTATCGACAATTAATTCAAAAGGCATTACACCTGTAAACTCTTTCTCAAAGAACTTTAAGTCAGTTTTTACATGGTAATCTTCAGGAAGATCATCTACCATATAAGAGTTAGCAGTAACTCTATAACTACCGTAAATTGAAAGGGTAACCATGATACTTGTAAACACATAAACAGCAGTTCTGTGATGTAAAACAAGCATTTCTAATTGATGAATCAACCATGTTGTTGGTTTGAAGTCCAAATGTTTTAAGTGTCTTACATCAGGTTCTGGTAAGTAAGAAAAAACAATTGGAATAAAAGAGATACTAATTAAGAAAGTGATAAAAATATTAATACCAGCTACAATACCAAATTCTTGCATGGCAGTAATACCAGTTGTAATTAATACCATGAAACCAATTGCAGTGGTTGTGTTGGTAATTAATGTAACAACACCAATTTTCTTTATTATATAAGCTAAAGCCTCAACTTTTGGTGTACCATGAGAGAATTCTTGATGATACTTATTGAGGAGATAAATACAGTTTGGAATACCAATTACAACAAGAACTGGAGGAAGTAAACCTGTTAGAATGGTAATTTGATAATTGAGTAGAGATAATGTTCCCATAATCCAAACAATTACAATCCCAATCACTAATAAAGGATAGAATACAGGAGAGAAAGAACGGAAGAAGAAGAACAATACTAAAGCAACAACACCAATAGATATTCCTAAGAAAATCATTGTTTCTGCTTTCACTTTATCAGCCATAATCGAACGAACATAAGGTAAACCTGCATAATACAGATGAATTCCCGTTTCTTTTTCGAATGCTATAGCTCTACTTTCCAAAGTCTTCATTACTGCCGTACGATTTTTCGAATTAAGAACAACAGGGTCCATTCGAATCACCATAGCAGTAGCTCGACCTTTACTAATTAATCTATTTTTATAAACTTTTAGATTTTCAACGTCATTAATAATGCTATCTAATTCAGCTTGTGTTTTTGGCTTCTCTTTAAAGAAAGGGGATACAACAAACTTTTGATCAACTCGATCAGCAATAATATTAGGAGCATCAGCAAGAGAGAGTACATTCGTGATACCATCAATTTTCTTAATGTCATCACTCAATTCCATAAACTTAACAAAGTTATCCAACTCGAAAAGTTTTGTATCTTTTACACCTAACACAAATGATGAGGCATCTTCTCCAAATAACTCTTGGAAACGATTATAGTGCACCATGTCAGGGTCATCGTCAGGAATAATTCTAATATATTCGTATGACCATTTTACATTTCTTGCATGGTAACCCATAAAAACGGTTGAGAGCGCAATCACCACAAGAATTAATATCCTATTACCAAGAATAAATTCAGCTACTTTTTTCCACATAATGAGCTTCTTATTTTATTGGTCTATTGCTAACGTTTTAGCAATAGACCTATAAAGAAATAATATGTTATTTATGTTAATTCGGGTATTGTTTCTAAAAGAAATTATTGCTTCATACCAAGCATTTTAATAGCCGCTACTGCAGCTTCAACACCTTTGTTACCATGTTTTCCACCTGCTCTGTCATATGCTTGTTGCTCTGTGTTTGGAGTCAATAAGCCAAAGATGACAGGTTTATTATATTTTAGAGATACATTTGTAACACCATGAGCGACAGCTTCACAGATGAAGTCAAAATGTCTTGTTTCCCCTTGAATCACACAACCTAAAGTGATAACAGCATCAATTTCTTCTTCTTGCGCCATTAATTGAGCCCCAAATGTAAGTTCAAATGCACCTGGAACATCTTCTCTATAGATGTTCTCTTCTTTTCCTCCCTCTTTCAATAAGGTTTCAACAACTGCGTCATATAAAGACTCAGTAATCTTAGGGTTATATTCAGATATTACAATTGCAAATTTTTTGTTTGAAATGTCTATTTCTTTCTTTTTTGAATATTCACTAAGACTTTTTAATGCTGTTGCCATTTTTTGTATTATGATTTTAAATGTAAACTTCCCACAAAGTTATTAATTTTTACATCTTCTAATAATCTAGAACCCCTTTTATGGATACCTTATTATGTAAAAAGATAATCAGCTTAGATTTGTTAACCTTATTCTTCTTCTAATGCTATTTGATTTCCAAGAAATGTACTGAAAATTAAACTAAACAAGATAACAGATAAGCATCCGATAACATTATACCATAGGAAAGGAACTTCTGTAAAGAAGAATAAGTAGATGATGATTGCTTCTGAAATTACAGCAGCATAAAATGTAGGTTTAGATCCAATTTTCTTGAAGAAAAATGCGATAGAAAATACACCTAAAATTACACCATATACAAGAGATCCTAAAATGTTAACGGCCTCAATTAACGAACCTAAATTATTGGCAAAAGTAGCAAATAAAATAGCATATAAACCCCATCCAATACTTACAATTTTTGACACCTTTAAGTAATGTTCATTCGTGCCATTTTGATTTATAATACGTTTATAAATATCAATAATCGATGTAGATGCTAAGGCATTAATTTCAGAGGAAGTAGAGGACATACTTGCAGATAGAATCACAGCTATCAAAAGGCCAATAAGTCCTTGTGGTAAATAATCAATGACAAAATTTAAAAAGATATAATTTGTATCATTGACGTCAATTTCAGCCTCATTTGCTTTCACTTTATCAATAATAGAAGCTTTTAATGCATCTGATTGATCATTGGCGTTAATTAACGAAGCTTTTGCTGTTTCAATATCAGAAGCAGATCCTTCATTTAATGCATCGGCATAAGCTAAAGCAGAAGATTTACGTAATTCCATTTGAACTGCGTATTCTTCTTGCATTCCTTCAAATCCTTCTATTTTTTCAGTGGCTTCTGTTAAAGCAACTTTATTGAAAATAATAGGAGAGGGATTGAAATAATAAAATACAAAAACCATGGCTCCAATAAATAGAATCAGGAATTGCATCGGTATTTTAATCATACCATTAAACAATAATGCAAGTCTACTTTGTCCGATAGAAGCACCTGAAAGATAACGTTGTACTTGAGATTGATCTGTGCCAAAATAAGACATGGCTAAAAAGAAACCTCCAACAATACCTGTCCAAACATTATACTTACTTGTCGGATCGAAAGTGAAATCTACTGCATTTAATTTTCCAGCTGTTCCGGCAATATGTAAAGCATTTGAAAATGTAACCTCATCCGGTAACATCTGTACGACCAAAATACCTGCGACTAACATACCTATGAAAATCACAGCCATTTGTAACTTTTGAGTCTGATTTACGGCTTTAGTGCCACCAATAACCGTATAAGCAGTTACAATTAGTCCAATGACGACATTTGTAATATTTATATCCCAACCCAATAGAGATGAAAGTATTAGGGAAGGAGCAAATATGGTAAAACCTGCAGCTAAACCTCTTTGCGTTAAGAAGAGTATCGCAGTGAATGTTCTTGTTTTAAGGTCAAAACGTTTTTCAAGATATTCGTATGCAGTATACACATTCATCTTATGATAAATAGGAACGACTACGCTTGATAAAACGACCATTGCAATAGGCAAACCGAAATAGAATTGCACGAATCGCATTCCATCTACAAAAGCTTGACCTGGAGCAGATAAAAAAGTAATGGCACTTGCTTGCGTTGCAATAATTGACAATGCAACGGTAAACCATTTTGCTTCTTTATTTCCTAAAAGATAACTATTAATGTCATCTTGCTGTTTTGTTTTCCAGATGCCATATATAACAATAAAGGCAAGTGTACCAATTAAAACAGCCCAATCTAAAATACTCATCTTTAGTTAAAAGCGTTTGAAAATATGGAAAATAAAGTAATAAAGACAACTAATTCACCCAATACAATTGCGTAGAGTTGTTTCCAAGATTTACCAATAGGTGGTTTTTTAGAATCCTTATCCATGTTATTTACTGTTTTCAGAACTTGGTTTATAATCTAATAAATTGGCAAAAATTCTATAGGCACCAGATACACCTGCTGGAAGCTCTCTAAACCACGAGATTCCTGAATAGATAAATGCACCCTTACCATAGTCAGCTACTAAAAGGGCTCCTTCTACTGGTTCTTGATTAGGATCTTGCATTTTTAAAATTGGCGTATATTCTTCACTCCATTCATCAGGATAATATAAACCTCTTTCTTGAACCCAACCTTCAAAATCTTTATGAGTGATTTTATTTGGTGTCGAAAGTACTGAATGATTTGTCGCTAGTAATGTTACTGGACTTTCCTCAACAGTAATTCGATCTCTTGAAAGGTGTAAAGGATATGGACCTACTTGGTCAACTTTTAAACGGAATGAAGTATTGTATTGAACAATTGTAGTTCCTCCGTTTTCAACATATTTTAAAATCTCTGGTTGTAGATAACGCATGTCATCTAAAACATTATAGGCACGAATACCTATAATTAAAGCATCATACTTTTGAAGGTTTTCTGCTTTAATTAAATCATGAGTCAGTACATCAACATCATAGCCAGCTGCTTCTAATGATTCAGGAAGAGCATCTCCAGCACCCATCAAGTAAGCAATTTTTTGAGCATTACCTTTTTTAATGTTCAATCGAATTACTTTCGCAATAGAAGGTTTCAAATAAATCTGTCTGTAAATATGGTCATAATCAATTTGAATTAACCCTTGATTATATTTTTCCCCATTACTTTCTATGACAGCTTCAAGATTACCTTCTTGTTCTTTCTTAGGAGGTGTAATTGTAAATTTCACTTCTTCTTTTGCACCTTTAGAATTTAAATCAATGGTTTTAGTAGAAGGAGAAATTTTCCAGCCTTTTGGTGTTTTCAATTGAAGGTCACCTTTAAATGTAGCTGTATTTGATGTAACACTTACAGTAATTTCTTTTGGAGTGTTATCTCCAAAGATCCATACATTTTGATCTAAAGTCATTGTCACAGGAGGTACAATTCTTAAAGGAATATAACGTTCTCCTTTTGCTGGATAGACTCTTTTTTGCCAAACGTTAATCGTTTTAGTTAATTTTTCTCCATTGATATTCAAAGTAATGGTAACAGGAAGAGCTGCAGGATTTTCAGGTTTTCCAATCATCAATTGATCATTAACCACATACATTCCTTTGGTTGCTTTTTCTTTTAACCAATAAGGTTGAGATACTTCAAAGTTTTCAGGAATTTTTAAACTAAATGTCTCTTTTAGTGCTTTATTTTGAGTTAAAGTTTGTTCGATTTTCTTTTCTTCTAAGTTACCAATTTGAATTTTTTCAATGGCAACTTTTTGATTTGCTCTAACTAATGAAGAAACTGTAATTACCATTGAATCGCCTTGTGCAACCAATGCTTCATCAGTTAAGGCTTCGAACCATGCTCCTGAACATTCAAATAATAACTTATTAATTTTTTGAGTTTTAACTTTAACCCAATAATCTTTTTGATCTAATTTTTGTAATTCTCTTTTTACTTCGATTAAATCATTGATAGAATTAGAAGGTTGAGAAGGGTTGAAATTCTTTTGTAGTTTTTCAATAGCAGCTTCAACTTTTTCACTATTCTTGACACGTTTCCAAGAAGTGTCGATGGCTTCCATTACTTCTTTTTCTGCTTTTTCACCTTTTAAAAGCTTGAAGTATTCCATGTTTTCACCACGTTGTAATGCAGCACCAAAGCCTTGACATTTGTGTTTTGAACGTGCAGCCATTGCAATTTCTCCAACAGATTGTCCTAACACCGGGATATATTCTCCAGTTTCAATAGCTAAATATTGATCCTTGTCAAAACTTTCACCTTTTCCTCTAAAAAACCATGAATTAGTATTCCAGAAAATACGTTTAGGCTGCCAGACATCAACATATTCTAACTGTTCTGGAAAAACAGTTGGATCTGCAGCTAATGAAAAAGCTTCGACGGCGATGATTGCAGAAGTTGTATGATGACCATGAGTTCTTCCACCTCTATAAGGAGAGAAGCGAGTAATTATAACATCAGGTCTAAATTTTCTGATGTTCCAAACAGCGTCAGCTAAAACTTGGTCTTTATTCCAAACAGATAAAGTCTCCTCGGGGTTTTTTGAGTAGCCGAAGTCATTTGCTCTTGAGAAAAACTGTTGACCTCCATCTACTTTACGTGCTTCGATTAATTCTTGGGAACGAAGAATACCTAGTTCTTCTCTGATTTCTTTACCGATGAGGTTTTGTCCACCATCACCTCTTGTTAATGCTGTGTAAGCAGTTTCATAACCTCTTGCTCTTGCAAAATAACCGATTACACGTTGGTTCTCATCATCAGGATGTGCTGCAAAGTACATCACACTTCCTAATGTATTGAGATGATTAATTTCTTGAATGATTTTGGATACATTAGGTTGACCTTCTAATGGAGTTTGTCCCATTATGAAGTGTGTCATTAAGAATGTGAAAGAAAAAAATAATGCCTTGATTTTCATTTCTATATGGATGTGATAATAGGGGATAATAACACAAAAGGCACCCTAAATAATAGGGCGCCTTTTGTAGCTTAAAAAGCAAAGATTACATATCTTTATTTGCTTTTTTCCATTTTTTTGAAGCATTTGGTAACCATGCTTGGATGTCTTTTTCCATATTACCTTTAAAGTAATTGTAAGCACCATCAGGTTTTGCCTCTCCAGAAGCTTTAGCAGCTAAAATTGTAGTTAAAGCTTCATCATATTTTTCTTGCTTAGCAAGGTATGTAGCTTTTGTCCACTGATTCCAGAAATAATTTGGACGAGTTGCGATTGACTTGTCGATCATCTCCATTGCTTTAGCCATGTCAGTTGAAGCATAGAAATTAGCTGCATTTTGGTAAGTTCTCCATGCACCATCTAATTCTTTAATAGAAGCTTCAATGTTAGCTTCAGCTAAAGCTTGAGTAGGAGCAGTAACAGTAAAAGATACCATTGTTTTGTCCCACCATAAAGTAACTTTACCTTCTGAATCAGAAACTGATTCAACTAAGTAAGTTAAACGCTCTCTAAAAGGAGCAGCCTCAGCTTTTGCTTTAGTTGATGCAGCATCATCAGCTTCAAGCTTTGCCATATCTTGACCTTTTTCGCCATTGTAAGCGAAAATACTTTTTCCTTTTCCGTTGAAGTGAACATCCCATTCACCTGACTCTTGAGGAGTCATGAAGATGTTGTAAGTACCTGCTTTTAATTCAGTACCACCAACAGTCACATCTGAACTGAAAGTAATAGCTGTTGGAGCATTGGCACCTGCTCTCCAAGCTTTGCCAAAAGGCTCAAGCTCACCAAAAACCTTACGGCCTTTAACTGCAGGAGAAGAGTAGTTGATTGAAATTGATGTAACACCTACTTTTTGTGTTACACTTGCACTTGGGCTAGGAGCTGGAAGTTCTTGCGCGAATAAGCTCTGTGTTGCAAATAATGCAATCGTTAATAAAGCTAGTAGCGATCTTTTAAACATGTTTATAAGTATTTAAGTTTGTAATTTGAGAGTATTGACTCAAACGTCTGGTGAATTAACCAAATTGAATTTAATAATTCAAATATTTTATTGAATTTATTTATTAAAAAATATTAACGTAATTAACGACAAAAAGGTCCAGGAAACCCAGACCTTTTTGCTAACCCAAAAACTAACTATTTCTCATTGCAATCGTGTTTGATTGCATTACAAACATAATAGAATATTTTTTAATGTTGTATATTATTGCAATAAATTAACAAAAAATATTAATTTGGTAAGTAATGCAGGGGTGAATCAGGGCCAATTGGTAAGCCAACAGCCAACCAAATCGCCATTAAGGTCACCCATATAATTAAGAAAGCAATCGAATAAGGTAGCATGGTCGATATAACTGTACCAATGCCGGCATTTTTATCATAACGCTGAATGAAAGCAACGATTAATGCAAAATAAGACATCATTGGAGAGATAATATTTGTAACACTATCTCCAATTCTGTAAGCCACTTGAGTTAGTTCAGGACTAATACCTACTAACATAAACATGGGAATAAATACAGGTGCCATTAATGTCCACTTTGCAGATGCACTTCCCATTACTAAGTTTATCATTGCTGCTAACAGTATAAAACATATTAATAATGGAATGGTACCAAGTTCAATTTGTTGTAATAATTCAGCTCCTTTTACAGCGAAGATTAAACCTAAATTCGTCCATTTGAAATAGGCTACAAATTGGGCGGCAAAAAATACTAGAACGATATAGCTACTCATCGTTTCCATAGACTTAGCCATACCTTTCATAATATCAGCATCATTCTTAAAAGTTCCAGAACCTTTTCCGTAAGCAATACCACATAAAGCGGAGATAATAAATATCCATGAAACAATACCTTTCATTAAGGCAGATTTGAAAATGTTATCTGGAGTCTCAATACTTCTTAAAAATCCATCTTCTGGAATGATACCTATTAGTATGAAGATAAATAAAATTACAGCTGTAATTCCTGCATAAATTAATCCCTTTTTCTCTTCTGGAGTAATACCATGCATTTCTTCAGGTTCTATATCTCCTTTATATTCTCCCAAACGAGGTACGACAATTTTTTCTGTAACAAAAGTACCTGCAATACCAATAAAGAAAGTGGAAACAAACATGAAATAGTAATTACATGCTGCATTAATAGAATAAGAAGGATCAATAATCTGGGCAGCTTCTTGTGAAATACCTTGTAATAAAGGATCAATAGTTCCAAGTAATAAATTGGCGGAATAACCACCTGATACTCCTGCAAAAGCCGCGGCTAAACCTGCAATTGGATGTTTTCCAAAAGCTAGAAATATTATAGCGGAAAGAGGAACTAATAAGACATAACCGACTTCACTAGCTGTATTTGAAATAACACCAGCAAAAACTACTACGAAAGTAATAATGCTTTTTGGAGACTTTAAAACAAGAATTCTGATTAAAGTACCTATTAAACCACTTCCTTCAGCTATACCAATACCTAACATAGCAACTAATACAACACCTAGTGGAGCAAAGTTTGTGAAGTTATTAACAAGTTTGGTCAACATTAAGTAGATTCCTTCCTGAGAAATCAAATTGACAACAGTGATGGTTTCTTGAGTCCCTGGATGAACTACACTCAATCCAATTTGAGAAAATACCCAAGATAAAATAACAACGCCAAAAGCAAAACCTGCAAATAAAGTAGCAGGATGAGGTAATGCATTACCTACTTTTTCAATGAAACCTAAAAAGCGATCGATTACACTTTTTTTCTTTTGAATTTCACTCATTTATGTACTTTGTTTATGTAGTATGTTTATCAAAAAATAAAACTTTATGTAAAGAAATTGTCGAATAATACGCTAAAGTTTTAATGAATTATTTGATGTAAATAGAAAATACTGTAAAAAATTACAACCAAAAATAAGGAGAGTTTTTGAATTCTTTCCTTGTTCTTTCAATATCCTTTGTTAATTTGAATAATATTATGAACATAAAATTATTTTATGGCTAATAGATTAGACAAAACACAACATCAAGGTTTCGGGACCGCTCCCGTATTTTTTACCTCGATTAGTACCATTTTAGGTGCTATATTATTCTTAAGATTTGGTTATGCTGTTTCTAACTTAGGATTACTTTCTTGTTTAGTAATGGTGCTAGTAGGTCACTTAGTAACGATACCTACAGCGATGGCTATTTCAGAAATTGCAACAAATCAAAAAGTACAAGGTGGTGGAGTATATTATATAATTTCTAGATCATTTGGTATTACAATAGGTGGAGCAATTGGTATTTCACTTTACCTATCACAAGCAATTAGTACTGCATTTTATATTATCGCTTTTGCAGAGTCATTCAGACCTTTATTTCCTTTACTGGTCGACTATGGAATAGTTGATTTGAATTTAAGATGGATAACAATTCCTGTGACTGTAGGTTTGATCGCCTTAGTTATATATAAAGGGGCTGACTTAGGAATGCGTACCTTATATATAGTAGTGGGAATTTTATTCTTATCCTTATTATCTTTCTTTATTGGTTCAACTGAATTCGCTGAAAATTTAGCAAAAGTCGATTGGAATGGACATATCGAAGGAGGGGATAGTTTCTTTAAGGTTTTAGCAATTTGTTTCCCTGCTTTTACTGGTATAGCTGCAGGTGTGGGACTATCTGGTGATTTAAAATCTCCCGAACAATCAATTCCAATTGGAACAATGCTCGCAGGTATTTTTGGAATGATAGTATACATGTTTGTTGCTTATAAATTATCAATAAGTGCTTCATTAGAAGATTTGGCAGGCGATCCTTTAATTATGACGGATATTTCACTATGGGGTCCAATGGTACCTATAGGATTAGCAGCAGCTGCACTTTCTTCCGCAATTGGTTCCATCTTAGTCGCACCTCGTACATTACAAGCAATCGCTGAAGATAAAGTATTGCCAAATCAAAAAGTAAATAAATGGCTAGGCTTTATAACGAAAGATTCAGGTGAACCATTAAATTCTTCTTTGGTCACTTCCATTGTTACTTTAGTCTTTGTATTGATAGGTGATATTGATACAGTAGCTCAGATTATTACAATGTTTTTTATGGTAACATATGGAGCAATCTGCTTAATTTCATTTTTAGAACACTTTGCTTCAGATCCAGCATATCGTCCTGTTTTTAAATCGAGACCGATAATTTCTCTAGTTGGAGCGATAATGTGTCTTTATTTGATGTTTAAAATCTCAGTATCCTATACATTAATTGCACTAGTGTTTATGGTGATTTTATATCAAATGGTCAGAAGGTTTACACCTAACAAAGAAGGACTGAAAGCGATTTTCCAAGGAGTAATATTCCAATTGAGTAGACAGTTCCAAATTTTCCTTCAGAAAACAGAAATTGATAATGAAGAAGATCACTGGCGCCCAGCTGTTGTTTGCGTAAGTAGAAACACATTTAAACGTTTCTCTGCTTTTAATTTAGTAAAATGGATTGCCCATAAATATGGTTTTGCAACATATATTCATTTAATCGATGGATATCTATCAAAAGAAACAAACAAAGTAGCTGAAAAAGACCTAGAACGTTTAATTAAGATTTCTGAGGCAAGTAATTCTAAAGTTTATTTAGATACAATGATAAGTCCATCTATGACCTCTGTAATAGCACAAGTAATTCAACTACCATCTGTTGCTGGTAAAGAAAACAACATGTTAATGTTCGAATTCTCTAAAAACAGCAATGATGACGGTTTGAAACAAGTGATTGATAACTTTAAATTAATGTCAGTGACAGGAAATGATATTTGTGTTTTGGCTTCAGATGAGAGGAATTTTGGATACAAAACAGAAATTCATATCTGGTTGACACCGAAAGATTTAGAGAATGCAAACTTAATGATCCTTCTTGCCTTTATTATCATTGGTCATCCAGAATGGCATAAAGCAAAAATAACGCTTTTAGCATGTTTTCCTGACGCGGAATTAGAGGAAAGAAGAGAGCAAATTTTGAAGTTAATCAAGACAGGCCGTCTTCCAATATCAAAAAATAATGTCAGGTTAATTTCTAGAGCTGATAATGTTGATATCAAAACGGTTATCAATAATACTTCTCAAGACGCTGATTTGACAATTGTTGGATTAAGATTAGAAGCACTGAAAAAAGTGAATGAACAAGTTTTCTATGGATATGATGATATTGGAGATGTATTATTTATTCATACTGCAAATAGAAAAGATATTTCATAATATATTTAGGCAATCTCTTTAATTTATAATAAACTTAAAGACTGAAATGGCGAACTTTTGTTTTAAATACGAATACAGGTTTTGGAAGTATAGTATTATTGACTATTCATGAATCGAATATTTCTCTGTTGAAAATTGATCTGTTATTTATCGAAAAAACGCTAAATGAATTTTTGGAATTAGAGAAGGTATTAAGCAATAATTAAGTCTATCCATTTAGGTTTTTATGCTTAATAAATGGATTTTTCATAAAAAAAGATATATTACATATATAACATAACACATACTTTAAACACTTAACTATCATGACTTACTATTATAGACTTGGAGAAATTCCACCTAAAAGACATACTCAATTCCGTCAAAAAGACGGCTCTCTTTATCATGAAGAGTTGGTGAGTTCTCTTGGTTTTTCTGGAATTTATTCAAATATATATCATAGAGTTCCTCCAACAAGAGTCAAGGAAATTAAAAAGTCCGTTCCATATGGATACGAAATCATCAAGGATTATGGATTGAAAATGACACATTTGATGACTTCTGGAACAGAAGTAACGGGTAAAGATTTTATTTCTGCTCGTCTGCCATTATTGGTCAACAGTCAATGTATAATTTCTCTATGTTATCCTAAGGAACTTGAAATGAATGATTATTTCAAAAATGCTGATGGTGATGAAGTAATTTATGTTTATGAAGGAAGTGGAGAAATGCATACACAATTTGGTGTTGTTCCTTTTAAAACAGGCGATTATATTGTTGTTCCTAGAACGACCATTTATAAGATGTATTTTGATAAAAAGGAAATTCAGAAATTTTTAATCGTTGAATCAAAAGCACCTATTGAAACTGTTGGAAGATATAGAAATGAAGTAGGGCAATTACTTGAGCATTCTCCTTATTGTGAAAGAGATTTACATCCACCGGTTAAATTATCAGAAGTAGAAGAGTCTGATGAATTTTCTATGAAAATAAAAAAAGGAGATGAATTACATCATTATATCTATGAAAATTCACCATTTGATATTGTTGGATGGGATGGTTTTTTATATCCCTATACCTTTTCAATTTATGACTTTGAGCCAATAACAGGAAGGTTACATCAACCACCTCCAGTACATCAGACATTTCAAGCAAGAGGTGCGTTTGTGATTTGTTCATTTGTACCTCGATTATTTGATTATCATCCATTGAGTATTCCAGCTCCATATAATCACTCAAATATTGATTCCGATGAAGTTTTGTTTTATACTGAAGGAAATTTTATGAGTAGAAAAGGTATTCAACAAGGATCATTTACTGTGCATCCAGGTGGTATTCCACATGGACCTCATCCAGGGACGGTAGAAAAGAGTATTGGTAAAAAAGGTACGGAAGAATATGCAGTAATGATTGATACATTTGCTCCATTGCATGTAACAAAACAAGCCAAGCAATTTATAGATAAAGAATATCCATATAGTTGGTTATAAAAGAAAAGCCTCTTACAAACCAGTAAGAGGCTCTTTTTTATATTAATCTTGTTCCATTTCCTTTTTAGAATATTGTGTGATTGCAGCTAGATCATTTTCATTGATATAGTTGTATAATCTTGTATAACCAATATCCAATAGACGACTGATTTTAGCAATGCTTTTTCCTTCGTCAAGGTATTTTTTGATAAGATCTTTTTTACGTTGAGCAATCTCTTTTCTGTGAGATTGTCCCATTTTTCTGATACGATCAAGTTGTAATGGACGTTGCTCTAATAGACGTGTAGATTTGTCCGCCTGTGTCTCCCAGAATAGATTAATAGGAGCGAGGTTCTTATAATCCCAATCTCTGTAAGCAAGTTTGTGACTCTTAGAAGGCTTTAATTTTCCTAAATCTCTAAGGATAATTTCAGCTATTGCAAGTGATTTCCATTTTCCATCTTCATTGACTCTGATAAATAAGCAAGAACCATTGTCAGAAATTCTGTGATACTTTTCTTTATACTGATAGTAATCATGACCATCAGAAGGCTTCTCAGTAGTTTTTTTAGATGGTTTACAGCTTTTTACAAATTTCTCTGAATAATCAGGGATATACTTTCTTTTCGTAGCAAACCTTGTTTTTAAGGTACACCATTCCAAGTTATCCACATGATTATTGGACTTGTCACCATCTTTATGGATCACAATTTGTCCTTCATCTTTTGGCTTTTCGAGAAACATCTCAGCAACTAAACGGTGCACGTAAAAGGATTTCTTTTTACCATCGACCTTACAATCAATAGATAGGTATCCACCTCCAATATCTCGTCCCTTAATAAGTTCTCCATTTTGGGAACGAGCATAAGATTTAACCTTACCATTGTTGCTAATTTCATACTTTTTGTCGGTAAAGGGTAATTCAATCCAAATTTCGTCTGCAACTGTTTTTTCGGGTGAAGTAGTTTTCATAATTCGACTATATCAATTAAGATAGTTAATGTTGTAGTAATAGATTATAACATCTAAGTTGTAACAAGAAAGAAGCTATATCTTTTTAAAATATATGTAAAATTTAATTTATAAAAGAAGACAAATCAGTTATACTCTATTCTGTTTATTAGACTTGTTCTTTGTATTTATATGCGAGGTATGACAAAACATCTCCGAAGGTATTAAGAATCTCTTTTGTTTTGTCATCAACTTTTTTACCTCTTGTACGAAGTAATAATAGCCCAAATATCCCATTTATACAAATTTGTATAGGATTAGTAATTAAACCGTCGGCTATTTTTAAATTATTTTCAATGTGTGGCAATGCATTTTTGTAGATAGCTTGGTAATCTTGATCTGATTCAAGGAGTTGATGATGTATAGTAGTTATGTTATCAATCTCATCTTGAGCCCAAGAACAATGACCTTCTTTTTTTACATCTTCCGTTTCCATTAAATGCATCAGGTCTTTGTGCCAATTTAGTACATTTTGCTTTTCATCCTCACTTAACTTAGTAATGTGCTTTAAGACATACTCTTGAATATCTTCAAAATTAAAGTCAAAAGCCCTAAGTAATTCTTCTGATTGATAAATATATATGATATACTCACATATATTATCTTTCTTTTTTTTATCTGCTATTATCATTAATTTCTCTCAATTCATGCACGTTGAAACACGTGTTAATTAGGCAAAGTGTTTCTAATTGATTTTCAAAAACCAATTGTGCAGTACAATGATTTCATTATTAACTGCAAAAAAAAAGGAAATAGATGACAAAACAAATATTTCCTTTAATTAATAGCTTTATATTAGATGTTATTTTCTTTTTATGTTCAATACTTCTTGATCAAGACGCCAAATAGCTTCTTGCATCTCAGAAAGTGAGTCATGAGCTTCTTTTTCAGGGAAGTCTCTAGAGATATGGGCAACAAGTCTCCACATCTCACTTATATCTAAAGCGTTGACTTCATAAGGTGAATATCTAAGGTTTGTTGATTTCAGAATAAAGCTGTTGTTGTTTGTAATGTTATTATAAACTTTTTTAAGTACAAAACCTTCAGATTTGGTAGTAACAATACAAACAGTACCATCTTTTACATTTTTCCAATCTTCGATGTATTCACCAATAATTATTGTTCCTTCTTCGAGTGGAGGCATAGAATCTCCACTGATTTCAAAAGCTCTATATGTTTTGCCTTTTGGCAAGAAAGGAAGAGTATATTTTGGTAAATTTTTAAAGAAAGCTGTATCTGAGTAACCCACAGCATATCCAGCTCTTGCTTTTTCAGGTACAAATACGATATTTTCTTCATCTGTATCTTTATCTGTTGGTATAGCAAGAATTCTCATTCCTTTACCAGAGATATGATCCTCAGAATTTTCTCTTTTTTGAATACTAACCGGATCTAATACAGTTAAATCTTTTGTTAGTATTTCATCTATAGCAACATTGAAATAATCAGAAATTCGTTCTAATCGAAAATAATTAGGTTCTGCACGTCCATCTTCGTAAGATGAAATGGCACTTCTTGATACCACATCACCTTCAGTACTTAATTGTTCTCCTAAATCTGTTTGACTTAATTTGGGTTTTCTTTGTTGTCTGAGAAACCTTAGGTTCTTACCGAATTTTGATGGTGTTTTCGACATTTGCTGATTTTTTACACTTTGGAATACTAAAATTTTTGTCAATTTAAGATATTGAACAATAATTGCCAAATATTTCAACGAAAATATCCTAAAACACAATTTTTTTAAGATTATGTTCAAGATTTATGCAACAATTTTCCATTATACTGAGTATAATGTTTATATTTATTATAACATATTACATAAAATAGGTGTATCTAATAATGTGTTTATACAATTTTGAGCCTTTTTGTAATTGCAGAAAAACATAACATACAAATAACTTATGAGAGGATTTTTAAAAACGACATTTGCTGTACTTGTCGGTTTGTGCATTTTTACAACACTAACTTTTGTAGGAAGCATGGTGATTTTTATGGGAATAGTCGCAGCTTCATCTGGGGATCCAGCTCCAGTTCAAATAGATAATCAATCAGTTTTAGTTATTAATCTTAATACAAAACTTTCAGAAATAGGAGAGACAGATCCTTTTGAGGAATTAAATTCTAAGTTTTTTCAAAGTAAAGGTTCTGAAAGCTTACAAGAGTATTTAGATCTTCTTGATAAGGCGTCGCAGGATGATAATATTTCTGGTATTTATTTAAAAGGAGGAAATTTTGGAGGTAGCCTTCCAATGGCCCTAGAAGTGAGAGATGCGCTAAGAGAATTTAAAAACCAAGGTAAATTCATATATGCATATGCGGATTACATTTCTGAAGCAGGATATTTTGTGATATCAGAGGCGAATAAAATATACCTTAATCCAATTGGAAGTTTAGAATTTAATGGACTTGCTTCTGAAGTCGCTTATATGAAAGGGTTCTTTGAAAAAATTGGTGTTAAACCAGAAGTTTTCAGAGTGGGAAAATATAAAAGTGCTGTAGAACCACTTATTGCTAAGAAAATGAGTGAAGCAAATAAAGAGCAAATTTCATCTTATTTAAATTCTCTATATGATGAATACCTAAGAGGGGTGAGTGCTTCTAGAGGTATTAAAGTGGAGGACTTAAAGCATATTTCTGATAAAATGCTTATTAGAAATGCACATGATGCACAAGAATTGAAATTCGTAGATGAATTGGTTTATGAAGATGAAGTTCAAACGCAAATTGCTGAAGTGCTTGAACAAGAAGTTGATGATGTGAATTATGTCAAATATAGTAAATACAAAAATGCTTTTGATGGTAGAGAATCATTAACTTCAAAAGATGGTAAAATTGTGGTTTTAGCGGCTGAGGGTGATATTATCTATGGTAAAGCAGAAGGAGGAGATAAGGCTATTACAAACGTAGACCTTGTTAAGGAAATAAATAAATTAGCAGATGACGAGACAGTTGATGCTGTAGTTCTTCGTGTAAACTCGCCAGGAGGAAGTGCTTTATCATCAGATTTAATTTGGAGAGCTGTTCAAAATTTGAAAAAGAAAAAGCCAATTGTAGCTTCTATGTCAACGTATGCTGCTTCAGGAGGATATTATATTTCAATGGGATGTGATAAAATTGTCGCTTATCCTAACACTATAACAGGTTCAATTGGAATATTTGGAGTGATGTTAAACCCTTCAGAACTTATTAATAAGAAGATGGGGATCAATACTTACGCAGTGAGTACAGGAGAGTTCTCGAACTTTCAATCACCATTAGACGATTTCAATGAAGGTGATCGTGCAATTATCCAAGCAGGTGTAAATGAAGGTTATGAAATTTTCACTGAAAAAGCGGCGGAAGGTCGTCATATGAATATTGATGATTTATTGAAAGTGGCACAAGGCAGAGTTTGGACAGGTATTCAAGCGAAAGAAGTGGGATTAGTCGATGAATTAGGAGGTTATAAAGTAGCGATTCAAGAAGCTGCTAAATTAGCAAAACTTGAAGAAGGTTCATATGATGTAGATTACCAGCCAGGTGAAGTAAACTTCCTTGAAGAATTGTTCAAAGATTTAGATATCGAAGCTCAAGCTGCTGTAAAAAGTGCAATTTTGGGCGAATATTCATCTGAAACTGATAAATTATTAAAATGGATGCATTCCATCTCAGGTGTACAAGCGCGTATTCCATACATTGAGCATATCGAAGGATACTAAAATTTACGAATAAGTATAAAATTAAAAGGCAAAGTGATGTGATTTCATCGCTTTGCCTTTTTTGATTTTAAATATAAAGATTCAGCTCTGTAAAATTGTATATTTCATCTACTGAAAAGATATCATACAACTTTTCAGCGGTAATCAATCTTGGTCCTCTATTATCTATAGTAACTGCTAATCGATCTTTCAATAAAGAGGTTA
The DNA here is from genome assembly GCF_056161045.1 of Flammeovirga sp. AWQ4_249. Classification (NCBI taxonomy): domain Bacteria; kingdom Pseudomonadati; phylum Bacteroidota; class Cytophagia; order Cytophagales; family Flammeovirgaceae; genus Flammeovirga; species Flammeovirga sp. AWQ4_249. Next base: position 8,646 of record NZ_JBSWYJ010000031.1, on the reverse strand, counting down.
AATATTCTTCGGAATCTTTCCAATTGGATTGATAATTTAAATCTGCAATTAATTTATTTTGATCAATTTCATCCTTTGTTGGCATATCAAATTGATCAAAGGGATAATGCTTGTCAATCAAATGTTTATAGATCCTATTTACTTCGAGAATGGCTTCTTGATTTTTGTTTAAATAAGCCATTGTAGCCTTAAGCCAAAGTAAACCATTGAAATCTTTATTGTCTCTGATAATGAAAATGTTATACCAATATTGATTGATGTTTTTTGCTAAAATTTCCATAAAAACACCAACTACCCAGCTCTTTTTATGCCTGTGTTTTTGATATCCTTTTCTTTCAATATCTTTTAGAGATTGTTCTAATGCTTGTAAGATATCATGCTTTAAATCTTCAATATATAAGTCCGTATATGGAAAATGTTCTTTCGCATATCTTTTCCAAACTTTGAAGATTTTTTCTCCCTTTTCAGGAAGTTGATGTATTGGTGAAATATCCATTACTGGAATAGGTTAATTCTAACTTTTTTTGTCAAAAATATAATATAGGGAATATTTTTTCTCTATTCTGTGTTATAAGGTAAAAATACAAAAGTGAAATTTAATTATTCTAAGAATATAATTCATTGATTGGCCAACTTTAACAGAGTTTTAATAAAGTCACTTTACCAATGAGTATATTGTATTAGACAAAGTACGTTTAGAAGACCCAAATCTATCCTTATGCGAGAAACTATTAACAGTAAAGATCATTTATCACGTTTTATACATAGGATTTATGAAATTAAAGAAAGTCGTGCTAACATCATTACCCAACATGACTTAAAAGCTGCTGCAAAAGAAATGGGGGTGACTGATCATGAGTGGGTTAAACTTCAAGACTTATTTTCTTCTCATCTTGCTCGTGCTATAGGGTATCACAAATACAAAAATTGGGATGATGCCATTCTCGAATTAGATCAAGCACTAACTATTAACCCTTTCGACAGTAAAACATTATTTTTGATTTCTTCATGTTATGCAAATAAATATTATGAAGAAGAAAAAAAACAAGATAGAGAACAATCCATAAGATACGCTAATAAATGCCTTGAAGTAAATCCGTTAGATGAAAAAGCACTTCAATTATTAAGCTCATTGAAAAAAGAGGAAAGACAAAGAAAAGTGATAGAGAGAGAATCTTTAAAAACTTTAATAGTTGCATGTTCTTTTGGAGCTATAATTTTTACCGCTTTAGCTTATTTATCATTTTCGGATATTGTTGTGACAACAATTCCTTACGCAGCAGAAACAGTTCAGATAAAAACAACAGAATTTAAGCCTAAGGTTCATTTCACTAATGCTGAATATAATAACAGCTACTTTAGAGTTACAGACAATATCATTAAAGTATTTGAAAGAAAAGCTGCATTAGTTTTACATGGTGAATTAATGGAATCAGATAAAGCTCTAAATGGAGTATTTATTAAGTGGACAGATAATCATGGTAATGTCGTACATGCTGAACATTTTAGTAATCAGTATTTGCAAGATATCAAAGACCCAAGTAATGATAATTTTAAATTAATTAAATTCTTAGAGTCTGATAAAGCAGTGAAAATTTCAAATGTTGACATTGTTTTAAATTAAAATACTTTTTAACTGCTTTTGAAATAACTTATTAATCCAAATTGCATCCAATTTTTTCAAATTAGGATGCAATTTTTTGTTAAATGGATGTAAAACGACATGCAAACTTAAATTTTTGACGACTTTTTTACCTAAATGTGTTGAAATAGCAAATTTACTCTTACTTTTGAGGGCATTATTGGGCTATTGAAAATCAATTGGGCAAAATGGTACTCTTTTTCCAAGGCAATACAAATAATGTATTCGCAGTTCACGCCGGTCAGGCACTATCGAACGAAAATCTAGAAAAACTTTCTTGGTTATTTGGCAACGCGACTTTGTCAAATGAAACATCTTTGGATGGATGGTACGTAGGACCACGCAAAGAAATGCTAACTCCTTGGAGTACAAACGCAGTTGAAATCACACAAAACATGGGTATTGAAGGAATCATTCGTATTGAAGAATTCCTACATGTTGAATCTGAAAAATCAGCTGATTTTGATCCAATGTTACAGGCATTGTACGAAGGACTGGATAACAACATCTATACGATTGATGTTGAGCCAGAAGCAATTCGTCATATTGAGGACATCGCTGCTTACAATCAAGCAGAAGGATTGGCTTTGAGTGATGATGAAGTAACTTACTTAAAAGAAGTGAGTGAAAAGCTAAACCGTCCTTTGACAGATTCAGAAGTATACGGCTTTGCACAAGTCAACTCTGAGCACTGTAGACATAAGATCTTTAATGGTATTTTTGTGATTGATGGAGAGGAAAAACCTACTTCATTATTCCAACTAATTCGAAAAACTTCAAATGTAACGCCAGACAACTTGGTATCTGCTTACAAAGATAATGTAGCATTTATTCAAGGTCCTGTAGCAGAACAATTCGCTCCTGCAACACAAGACAAGCCGGATTTCTTTGAAACAAAGGATTTCGAATCAGTTATCTCTTTAAAAGCAGAGACTCACAATTTCCCAACAACAGTAGAACCTTTTAATGGTGCTGCTACGGGTGCTGGTGGTGAAATCAGAGACCGTATGGCAGGTGGTAAAGGTTCAATGCCATTGGCAGGTACAGCGGTATATATGACTTCTTATTCAAGATTGGAAGATAACCGTCAGTGGGAGAAAGGTATGGCAGAAAGACCATGGCTTTACCAAACACCAATGGAAATCTTAATTAAAGCATCAAATGGAGCATCTGATTTTGGTAACAAATTCGGTATGCCATTGATTGCAGGTTCAGTACTTACTTTCGAACATGAAGAACACGCCAAGAAACACGGTTTCGATAAAGTGATCATGATGGCAGGTGGTATTGGATACGGTAAGAAAAGAGATGCTTTAAAAGATACACCAGAGAAAGGAGATAAGGTTGTAGTTATGGGTGGAGACAACTATCGCATCGGTATGGGCGGTGGTGCAGTTTCTTCTGTTGCTACTGGCGAATTTTCTAACTCTATTGAATTAAATGCGATTCAACGTTCTAACCCTGAAATGCAAAAACGTGTCTATAACGCAGTTCGTGCAATGTCAGAAGCAGACGAAAACCCAATCGTTTTAATTCACGATCATGGTGCAGGTGGTCACTTAAACTGTCTTTCTGAATTAGTAGAAGAAACAGGAGCACAGATTGATGTGGACAAATTGCCTGTAGGTGATCCAACTTTATCGAACAAAGAAATCGTTGGAAACGAATCTCAAGAAAGAATGGGATTGGTCATCAACGAAAAAAATATTGATACTTTAAAGAGAGTTTCTGAGCGTGAACGTGCTCCATTCTACGTTGTAGGGGAGACAACAGGTGATATGCAATTCACTTTTAAAGATACAACAACAGGAAATGCTCCTATTGATATGCCTTTGGATTATATGTTTGGAAAAGCACCAAAGACGATCATGAAGGATACTAAAGTAGCTCCTGACTTTTCAGCAGTGGAAGTTGAAGCTGCAAAAGTGCATGAGTACCTAAATGATGTATTGCAATTAGAATCTGTTGCTTCTAAGGATTGGTTAACAAACAAAGTGGACCGTTCTGTAACAGGTAGAGTAGCAAAACAACAAACTGCAGGAGCTTTACAGTTACCATTGAATAACGTGTCAGTAATGGCATGTGATTACAGAGGTAAGTCGGGTATTGCAACTACAATTGGACACGCTCCAGTAGCTGCATTAATTAGCCCAAAAGCGGGTTCAATCAACGCAATTGCAGAATCTTTAACCAACTTAGTTTGGGCACCACTGGCAAATGGTTTAGGTAATGTATCATTATCAGCCAATTGGATGTGGCCTTGTAAGAATGAGGGTGAAGATGCTCGTTTATACGAAGCAGTGGAAGCTTGTTCTGACTTTGCCGTTGCCTTGGGTGTAAATATCCCAACTGGTAAGGATTCATTGTCAATGACACAAAAATATGGTGATGAAAAAGTGTACTCTCCAGGTACAGTAATTATCTCATCTGTAGGTGAAGTTGATGATTTAAAGAAAGTAGTAGAGCCTGTCGCAAAAGTAGGGAAATCTTTAGTGTATGTTGATCTTGCTCAAGACGGACATGCTTTAGGTGGTTCAACTTTAGCACAAGTTTTAAATAAAATTGGAGACAAAGTTTCTACAGTAGTGAATCCTGATTTCTTTAAGAATGGTTTTGAAGCAATTCAAACAATGATTAAAGCAGGAAATGTAGTTTCAGGTCATGACGTTTCTGCCGGTGGTTTAATTACTGCTTTATTAGAAATGACTTTCCCTGAGCAAAATGTAGCTTACAATGTAGATCTTTCAGAAATCTCTGATGATGATTTGACAAACGTTTTATTCTCTGAAACACCTTCAGTAATCTTCCAAGTAGAAGATGAAGCAGCATTACAAAAAGTAATGAAAGCTGCTGGAGTAACTTACCATATTATTGGTGAGGCAGTAGAAGGAACGCAAACAGAAGTAGCCTATAAAGGAACTAAATTGGCCTTTAATACTGCAGATCTTCGTGATGTTTGGTCAAAAACATCTTATTTATTAGATACTAAGCAAAGTGGAGAGGAGTTGGCGAAAGAGCGTTTCGACAGCTATAAAAATGCTCCTTTACACTATGAATTCCCTCAAGGTTTCAAAGGTGAATTATCTGTTTTAAATATTAATCCTGATCGCAAAGAACGTTCTGGCGTAAAAGCAGCAATTATCCGTGAAAAAGGAGTGAATGGAGACAGAGAAATGGCATATGCTATGCATTTAGCTGGTTTCGATGTAAAAGATGTTCACATGACGGATTTAATTGCAGGTAGAGAAGATCTTTCTGACGTTAACTTTATCGTTTTCGTAGGTGGATTCTCTAACTCAGACGTATTAGGTTCTGCAAAAGGATGGGCAGGGGCTTTCTTATACAATGAGAAAGCTAAGCAAGCCTTAGATAACTTCTACGCTAGAGAAGATACATTGAGTTTAGGTGTATGTAACGGTTGTCAGTTAATGATTGAGTTAGGTTTAGTAACGAAAGGTCATGATGAGAAACCAAAAATGTTACACAACAATTCTCATAAATTTGAATCTGGTTTCGTGAATATGGTGATTCCTGAAAATAACACAGTGATGTTAGATTCATTAGCCAACACTCGTTTAGGTGTTTGGATCGCTCACGGTGAAGGTAAATTCAGCTTCCCATATGCAGAAGAGAAATACAATATCGTAGGTAAATACGGTTATACTTCATATCCTGCAAATCCTAACGGATCAGATTACAATACAGCAGCACTTGCCTCTGAAGACGGTCGTCATTTAGTGATGATGCCTCACTTAGAGCGTGCAATCTTCCCTTGGAACTGGGCACATTACCCATCTGATAGAAAAGATGAAGTGTCACCATGGATAGAAGCATTTGTTAATGCAAAAAACTGGGTAGAAACGAAAACAAAATAGTTTTTGCACATTAAGATATAAGGCTCATGTTTACGGACATGGGCCTTTTTTGATGCATATGATTTAATTTATTTTCTTGATTGAGTAGAAGTGTAGCCCTTTTAATATCGCAAGTGTTAAGCCGGTAGGCGTCACTTGTGATGATACTTAGACGAAGTCTCCCGACTTCGAAATGAATGAACATATTTTATAGTTCGAAGTCGTGAGACTTCGACAATCAGTAGTTCCAAGTGCCGCTGCGCTTAACACTTGAAACATAGTCAGTTTACCAAGATTTACTCATCATTAGCCCACGACTTAAGTCGTGGGCTAATGATGAGTAATAAAAAAGGGTTCCTATTTACTTTATGTTCTTCCAAGCATCAAATGAGTACTTTTTCATATACTCTTGATAATTGACCACTAATAATTTTTTTATTCCTTTTTCCATAATTGGAGCAAAACCAATATCAAAAATAAAGAAATAGGTATTCTTCTGTGTTTTATAGAAAGTTGTAAAATAATTGAAATTAAAATTTCTTTCGTCAAGAGAAGATTTTCTAATCACTGATTTCCCATCAGTAAAGAATGACTTTAAAATTCTATAATTTTCGTTTAAGATTTTTTCATGAATTTCCTTTTTCTGTTTCTTCATTAAATTAATCCTATTGTGATAAGATGATCTACATAGCGAAGAACAAAATTTGCGGTCTCTTCGACCAGCACCAAAAGCTTTATTACACTCTAAACATACTTTCTCTTCAGAAGTGCTCATTGTCATTATTGAATCGTTATTGTTAGTTTTTGAGAATTAACCGTTTAAAAACGTTTGTAAACGTTTAGTAAACGGATAAAGGTACTTTTTTTTGGAAATTTGTCAAAGAACAATGATAAATTTTCGATAATGACAAAAAAAGACATTTGTATTCGTTTGAATCCTATAAAGATTAACAGTCAAAGATTTGTGAAAATAAGTTTTCCGATGACGGATGGAATTAAAAAACTCATTAAATCTATTCCAAATGTGAAGTGGAGTCAGGAGTTAGAATGTGTTTATATTCCAGGTGATTATAAAACAATACAAGCCGTTTTTAATACTTTTAAAGGCATTGCTTGGGTAGATACTAAAGCGGTTTTTCAGAGTAATAATAAAGAAGTATTATCAAAAGGAGAGGAAACTAGTTATAAATCTTTATATCGGAAGATTAATGAGCAATATCCTAAAGATAAGGCGATACATTTAATGGCTCTAGTCAAGAAGTTAGAGTTGTATCGATATTCACTAAATACGGCTTATACTTATGCATCCATGCTCATGAAATACCTTATTTTTCTTGAAACAAAAGGATATGTAGATATTAAGAAAGTAGAAGAGGGGACATTGTCTAAAAATCTTCTAGAACAGTTCTTATTTAAGATTGTTTCTTTAGAAAAAAAATCAAGTTCCTATCAAAATCAAGCTTTAAATGCAGTGAAATTTTATTTAGAAAAGGTACTTGATCGAGATTACTGTTTTTATAATGTGCAAAGACCACAAAAGGCTGAAAAGTTGCCTGTTGTATTAAGTACAGAAGAGGTGAAAAGTATATTGGGGAATATTACAAATCTGAAACATCGAGCGATTATTATGACAATTTATTCTGCTGGATTAAGATTAGGCGAATTAATTAATCTGGAGATCAAAGATATTGATTCAAAAAGAATGCTTATAAGAGTAGAAGGAGGAAAAGGGAATAAAGATAGACAGACAATCCTCTCAGAAAAAAACTTACTGATTTTAAGAGAGTATTTTAAGGTATTCAAACCTAAAAAGTATCTATTTGAGGGGGAAAAAGAAAAGAAATACGGTAGAACAAGTGTTCAAAGAATTTTAAAAAAGGCAGTATTAAAATCAAAAACTAAAAAAGAAGTAACTGTTCATACTTTACGTCATAGTTTCGCTACTCATTTATTAGAAAATGGAGTTGATTTGAGATATATTCAATCCTTATTAGGGCACAATTCCCCAAAAACAACTCAGATATACACTCATGTTAGTACAAAAGTTGTTAGTGAGATAAAAAGTCCATTAGATTGTTTATAATTAATTCATCGATATTAAATTATTTATAAAATATATTTTAATAGTTCAAGTAATTCTGTATTTTTATACTATTGGATAAACGTAATGACCTAATACTTCCAATAATGGCAATATTAGGTCATTGCATTTATATAATGTTATGTTTTATAAGTCTTACTGAACGCAAACTAAATCTATAAATGTATAAAGTAATCACATTTAACAATAAAGGTCTTCATAAAATTGGAGGTGTTCCAAAAAGTAATTTTACTATTCCAGAAAGTAATTTTGCAGGAGGAATACAGTACATAGGAAGGATATCAAATAAGGATAAAGCATTTTCTTGGTTGCCATTTGACCTAGAGATAATAAGTCCTATTTATTCCAATTTCTCTCGTTTCTATGTAGATTATTCAGACAATGAAAATCCAGAAGTTTTACCTTTTAATGACGAAGAAGAATTTACAACAGAATATGAAGGTCTTTCATCCTCTACAAAAGCAATTTTTGAAGAAACATTATTCTCATTTGAGAATCAAGATGAAATCACAGAAGATGATAGTTACGACCTTTTAGGAGTAAGTACAAATCCATATTGGGGTATTCAGGAATCACTTGATATATATTGTCCAAAGTCCAATAATATTATGACTTTCGTTTGTCAAATATCAAGCTGGACAGAAATAAATGTAAATAAAATCAATGTAGATTTAGAGGAATCAGATTATAGTGAAGAATTATCTACATTAAATTTTTGGGGTGATGGCCACCTAAGAGTTTATTTCAATCCTGAAACAAAGATTGCTTGTTATTTCATAATAGGTACTTAAAAGAAAAAACATAACAATAGCTAACCTCCATCCATCGGGTGACGCACCCGCTGGTCGTAGTTTAGCCATTACGTTAGTGTGCCACGATGCTGTGGCTTTCCAGTAGGTGAAAATCCTACCTAAGTAATTTACTGTTCCCTTAGAAGAGTTACTGACAGTGATCGCCGTGAGGTGGATAGCTGAAGCTCAGTGATCTCAAATAACCAAGCCGTAATACGCAAGTGTGAACCCATAGTAGCTTCGAAAAGGCAGGCGTAG